>JAEZKE010000042.1 GCA_023436175.1 Methanobacteriota archaeon | reverse complement strand
TATTCTTTGAGCACCAGCATTTTTTATGATTCTTCCAACTGGAGCAATTGGTAATTCAGTCATATATATCACCTCATTCTTTTATTAGTACTCCATAGTATTTAAATTTGTCGATTTTATTGAGTTTACATAATTCTTATTTGAATTGTGACTTGAATTAAATCCATAATCAAAGACGTGCAGTAACTCACTTTCAGTTTTTGATGAGGATTGTAAAAAAAATTTATTATCATGTTTGAAAATCATGGATAATTTCAAGGTCAAAATGAACTTCAAAACAAAGGTTTTCTCTTGAAAAAAAAGCACAAATAAAGTTTTTTAAGTAATAATTTCTAAAAAATATATGCTATTACGAATTTAGGGAGTAGAACTAAATCATTTTAAAAATAGGGATGATAATATTGCAGTTAGTACACATTTAGTGTATATAATAGCCCCATTTAATACTACTTATTTACAAAATAATATTAAATATTAGCTCAATAAATATAATAAAATTAAAGATGGCAAGATATGTTTGCAATATTTTTAATTCAAAATATCTCTTTTGAAGATAGAGATAGAATAAATGATCAATGTGCGCAATAAAGAAAATATTTCCACACCAGCCTCATGGAGTCATAGATCAAAAGATAAAAAATTTTGTCATTCTATAAAACATGGATGCACATGAAAAAACGTCATTTTAGTCTTATTTAACACATCCAAAATCTATTATCATATATAAAATTAAAATGTATCATTAAAATGAATAAAATAAAAAAATAAGATTGTATGTAAAACAAATCATAGTAATATACATCTACAGAAGCTAAACATACAGATATTTTCAAATAATATTTTAATCTTTAGATTTAGAGTTGAAAAATAAAGAATATTTCTAAAGCAATTAATGCTCTTATGTAAGCTAAAAAAGAAATAATAGAAATTTGTAAGCTATGAAATTAAATTGGGAGGAATACTATGGGAATAAACCTTATGAGTGATGTTTTTGAGGAAGGAAATTTGATACCAACAGGACACACATGTGATGACGTGAATGTTTCACCCCCACTCCGATGGGATTCACTGCCAGAACGTACCATGAGTTTCGCTATTTTATGTGAGGACCCAGATGCCCCAATGGGAACATGGACCCACTGGATTATTTTTAACATACCTCCAGATGTTATGGAACTTTCTGCAGAAATAGAAAATAAAGAATATCTTGAAAGGGGCATGATACAGGGGATAAATGACTTTGGATACGCTGGTTATGGAGGTCCATGTCCTCCAGAAGGTGAAGAACACAGATATTTTTTCAGAATTTATGCACTTGATACCACTTTGAATATAGGCCCTGGAACTAAAAGAGAAGAGTTTTTAAGGGCTTTAAACGAAAATATTTTAGATGAAGGGCATTTGATGGGGATTTATGGAAGATAATTACCTTAATTAAAAATTACATAATCTTCCCATATTTTTTTCATGAATAATTCAAAGTAATAAATTAATTTATCCCTTTTTTATCAAACTTAAGACTATTCTTTAAAAACAGCTGTTATAAATATTAATATTGAATTTAGGGAACTAATTTTAAATTATTTATTCAACTGTTAATACCTTAAAAATAGCTATTTTTATATGGCTTGAGATTAAATTTCCATACATATTCATTTAAAAGAGGCGTTTTTATGATAGGGTTACAAATATGGATTTTAATAGCAGCTATATGTTTTATTGGAGAATTAATAACAGCAGGATTTTTTATTTTATGGTTTGGAGTGGGTGCATCAGTAGCTGCAGTTCTTAGCTACCTTGGATTTTCTGAGACCACCCAATTTATTGCATTTATTTTAGTATCCATAATTCTTCTTGCCCTTTCAAGACCCTTCGCTAAAAAAATTACGCACGGCATGCCAACAAAAAAAGCAGCTTCAGACAGATTAATTGGTGAAAAAGGAATAGTAATTGAAGAAATATCCCCAAAAAATGGAGGAGTTGTAAGAATCAGTGGAGATACATGGAGGGCAATATCTGATCAGGAAATAGAAGAAGGAACCTCTGTTTTAGTTGAAAAAATAGAAGGTATAAAGCTGGTAGTTAAACAGGTACTATAAAATCATAAATTTATCACGATTAATTTATTTTTTAATTGTCTAAAAATTCCTTAAATCAGTTTATATCGCTAAATCAATTTACTGATCAAAAGATTAATAAGTGATAATCCAGTATTTTAACATAAATCATATTATATGCTTAAATAACAAAAAAAATTAGAAAGGAGAGTTAAAATGGATTTATGGGTAGCAATTTTAATTATTCTGGTCTTACTGGTTGTAGCATTTAAAGGTGTCAAAATTTTAAGACCTTATGAGAAAGGAGTTGTTGAAAGACTCGGTAAATACAATCGGACCGTTGAAAGTGGACTTGTAATAGTTGTTCCATTTGTAGAAACTATTAGAAAAGTAGATTTAAGGGAACAGGTAGTAGATGTCCCGCCACAGGAAGTTATAACTAAAGATAACACAGTTGTTGTTGTAGACTGTGTAATCTTTTATGAAGTTGTGGATCCATTTAACGCAGTTTATAATGTAGTTAATTTTTATCAGGCTATTACTAAACTTGCACAAACAAATTTAAGAAATATTATTGGTGATTTAGAGCTTGATCAGACACTTACTTCTCGTGAGAAAATAAATTCGCAGTTAAGAGAAGTTTTAGATCTTGCAACTGATAAATGGGGTACCAGAGTTGTTCGTGTTGAAATTCAAAAAATCGAACCTCCAAAAGATATTGTAGAAGCCATGTCCAAACAGATGAAAGCTGAAAGGATGAAAAGAGCTGCAATTCTCGAAGCTGAAGGATACAAACAGTCTGAAATTAAAAAAGCAGAAGGGGATAAACAGGCAGCTATTCTTGAAGCTGAAGGTAAAGCAGAAGCTATAATGAAAGTTGCAGATGCAGATAAATATCAAGAAATTGCTATTGCAGAGGGTGAAGCAAAGGCAATACTTACAGTGTACAGTGCAATACATGAAGGAAACCCTACAAACGACCTTCTAGCTATTAAATACATGGAAGCTCTTCAAAAAGTTGCAGATGGAAAAGCAACAAAAATATTCCTACCTCTTGAAACTTCAGGAGTTTTAGGATCAATAGCAGGTATTTCTGAACTCTTTAAAGAAAAAGAAAATAAAGAAGCTAACGAAATACAGCCTATGAAAGTAAAAGTAAAAACAGATATTTAAAACATCCATTCAAGATAAATTAATTTTTATCTTGTTATTTTATTTTATTTAGAACATTAAATTGTGGTGGAAGAGGTCGTAATCTAGCCGGAGCCCCTATTGCAAGATAAAAAGGAGGAACATCTCTGGTTACAATTGCACCTGCTGCGACCATAGCTCCCTCCCCAACTTCAATACCTGATAAAAATGTTGAATTTGCCCCAATTGAAGCACCTTCCATTATAACTGGCCCTTTAAGTTCATAATCAACCCTTACAGGATATCTATCATTAGTAAAACATGCACATGGTCCAATAAATACATAATCTTCTATTAACGAGTCAGTAGGGATATACACATTTGATTGAATACTTACATTACTCCCTATTTTACAGTTTCCCTCAACAACGGTGTTAGTTCCAACAAGGACATTGTTACCTATGGTAGTTTTTTCTCGAATTAGAACATTATGTCCTGTCTTAAAATTATTTCCAATATTAACATCATTATATATAACTGTATTTGAACGAATAACTGAATTTTTGCCAATTATAGGGGTTTTACTTCCTTTTTTATATTTTAGCCCAATTGTTGCACTATTTTGAATTCCAAAATTTTCATTTGGATTTGGAGACCCTAAAAAAATGCTTTTTAAGCCTCTTTTCTCACCCCATAAATCTTTAAATATTGGCACTGGTTACTCCTCCTTACTCTAAGATCTATAAATTTTCAATTTGTAAATTTATGCCTACAATTAATCATTTTTTATTTTCAATCTGTTTGCAGGCCCATTTACTCAAACTATTTGTGAAAATACAAGGATTTACGGCAGGAAAAATCAAATAACATTTTATTTTGAAAAATATAACTACATTTTTCATTTTCCACATAAATAGAACCCGTAAATTAAGATAAATTTATTGAAAATGTCAGAATAAACGATATACTGAAAACTTTTGGCTCAAGACCCGCAATTTCTAGGGAATTAAATATTTATCATAACTATTATATAAATATATAATAAATGATCTTTATTATGGCATCAAATATCTAATAGTATTATTTATATTTAAAAAATAGTTAGATATATATTTAAATTGTTAAAAAGAACATTTAAATCTTATTTTTATGAAAAAGGAGTTTAATGTAGGTATATACTAATTATAATGGTTTAAATTAGATAATTTGGTATTTATAGATTTTTATACCTTTTTAATAGATCAATTTCACATATATAACATATTATACACTAAATAAATTAAATCATTTAGACCATATTAAAACTTAAAATTATACATAACTTAATGGAGTGTAAGCTTGAAATTTGAAAAAGAAGATATAATAAGCCGCATATGTAGAATAAGAGAAGAAATAGGTCATGAAAATGTGAAACCTTCTGTTAAAGACATAATATTTGATGAAAGCAGCGGCGTTATGCGTATTATAACCCCAGATAGACCTGAAAAATCTGCAGTAATAGGAAAAGGTGGATGGGTAGTTGGAAAACTTAAAGAAGAGCTGAATATTAATTCTATTCATGTAGAAGCTTATCCTGACATTTTACTTAGAGAATATAAAATGAAATTGACAGTAGAGAAATTAAATGACTTATTAAAGAATGTAAAATTAACAGATTCCCTACCACTTGAAAATCTCCATCATCTTTTAAGCCAGAGACTTGAAAATATCAATGATTTTGAAGATATTTTACAGGATTGGAATGTTAAAGAGTCTAAAAATAATCGGGCAGTTGTAGCACTATCTGGAGGAGTAGACAGCAGTTTTTCCATTATTATAGCTAAACTTATGGGATTTAACCCCATTGCAGTTACTGTAAATCCTGGAAATATAATCCTTCCCAAATATTTCCAGAAGAATGTGGAAGCTTTAAGTGATAAACTAAATGTAAAACATGTATATGTCAATGTGGAAATGGACGACATAATCAAGGATTCTCTTGAAGGTAGATTCCATCCATGTGGAAGATGCTCTAAAGTTATTGAAGGTGCAGTTTTAGATTATGCAAAAGAAAATAAAATAGAATTTTTAATTTATGGGGATCTTCTATCAACTGGAAATCAATCCATTGTCACAGGTGAAGATATTATAAAGATAAATTTACCTGCAATGCTTTCTGTTACAAAGGGTGAAATAAAAAATATAGCTTCTAAATATGGTATTTTTAAAAAAGGGGGTTATGGCTGTCCACTTATAAATGAAGTACATAAAAAATATCCACATATGAGAAAATTTTCCATACAAAGAGTGTTAAGAGAGACGCGCGCGGGAATATTAGAACCAGGGGAAGCACTTGAAATGATAATGAAAATTATTTGATTTTAAAAATAAAAACCCTGCAAAAATCTTTCAAATGAAAGATTTTTGAGTGGAAAAAAAATAGTTTATGAGTATTCGGTGTTTCCGTGCTATTTAATGACTTCTAATATTCCGTAAGCTATTAAGAAAATCCCAACTAAATAATTGAGTAACGGCGGAAATATGAGTATAAGTATACCAAAGATTATCGCTATTATTCCAATTATCTGAGGTCTTGCATCGGATTTCATGACTATTATATTTGTTGTTAGATCATATATAACTCTTATGATAAATGGCCAGAAATTTAATCAGAATTGAAGGTTTTTTACCATAAAAAGGTTTGATTCCATCATAAATTTTATCTATAGATATAATATCCTCATATCTTAAAATATTTAAAGGAAAAAGTACCCAAAAATCATTATAAATTTCAAAAAATAGATATATTAACTGAAAAATAGCTTTAAATCATTTTAAGCCAAAAAAATCTATGATTTTAAAGACCTACGGTTTTGCATGCCGTCAAAAAATTCTTAAATTTTTGAGGTTGAAAAACATTTGGTTTTTCAAACATCAATAAATCGAAGATTTTTGAAGGATGGTGAAGTAAAAAGTTGATCCAGCACCATACTCTGATTCAACCCACATTTTACCGCCGTGACTTTCAATGATTCTTTTAGAAATTGATAATCCAATTCCAGTTCCTTCATATTCTTCTTTCGTATGCAATCTCTGAAATAATGTGAAAATACGGTTAAAATACTGATCTTCAATTCCAATGCCATTATCAGATACGCTGAAGACATACTCATCATTTTCTTCATCAAAATATGAGGAAATATGTATTTTGGGGTTTTCGTCAGGCTTTCTAAATTTTATAGCGTTCTCAATTAAATTCTGAAATACTCGAAAAATTTGACTTTCATCTGCAAGTACCGTAGGAAGAGTTCCATAGGTAATTTCCGCTTTATTCTCTCTAATTAGAAGATTTAAATTATCAAAAATATTAAGAAGCATATTTTCAATTTTTAAGGGCTTACATTTTTTCCCTACCCTTGCCAATCTTGAATATTCAAGTAAATCAAGAATCATTTGTTTCATTCTAACCGATGCTTCCACGATGTAGTCCATGAATTCATCTGCATCACTGTCAAATTTACCTTTATAACGACGCCCTAACAATTGTGTAAAACTTGCAATGGTCCTGAGTGGCTCCTGCAAATCGTGAGAAGTGACATATGCAAACTGCTGAAGTTCACTGTTGGAATGCTTTAATTCTGTTATCAATTTCTTCATTTTTTCTTCAGTGATGAGTTTAGAAATTGTACTTCCTATCTCCCGACCAATTGAATTTATTAGATTTTTTTCATTATCTGTAAAACTATGCCTATTTTTGCTTATCAGATTAAATGATCCTATTATCTTCTCTTTTGAATATATGGGAACTGCAACAAGTGCTTTAAACCACCATGGTTTTAAAAATTCAGGATAATCCGTAGCATATTCATCTATAAACTTTGATTTTCCATGGATACAAACTTCATTATATGGATATTCATAAATTTTAACATTGTCAACAACATCGATGAAATCATGTGGAAGTCCTGTAAAATACTCCATTTTAGCTATGTTCTCATTCGAGTCGATTAAAAATATGCCTCCTCCTTCAAAATCCATAAATTCTAAAATAAGATCTAATATGCTCTTTAAAAGATATTGAAGATTATCAGAACGGTTTGCAGTTACAATTACTTTATTAAGCATGTCCAATTTTTTGAGATTTTCCTCTATTTCTTTTTCGGCCATTTTACGTTCTGTAATATCTTGATTTACACCATGAGTTTTAATGGTTCTGCCATCCATGTCTTTTATAATCTCAGAACGGACCAATATAAAACGTTTTTCTCCATCAGCCATTAGGATTGAGTGTTCGACATTTCTAGAGAAATTAGGATCATCTGTTTCTAAAGCTTTAGCTATTCCTTCTTTTACAATATGGGATTCTTCAGGAGGCAGGAACTTTCGGGCATATTCTTCCGAAGACATTTTTGATCCGCCTTCACGGTCCATAGTAGTACCATACAATTTATAGAATTGATCATCGAAAGTATATAAATCTAAATCAACGTCATATTCCCAATGTACTAATTTAGCCATATCCATAGCGATCTTAAGTTGAGCTTCGCTTTCACGCAGAGCATCTATAATTATTTTTTCATCAGTAATATCTAAAAGAGATGCTAAACTTTTTTTAGTTCCCGGAATCATTGCAATGGTTATTAAAGCATCTCTTACATTGCCATGTTTATCAACAAATTTGGTTTCATAATTTCTTGGAGCTAAACTTGGATCGATTCGCCTGAGATTATGATATTCTTCCATTTTTACCACATAATCACTGGACACAAATTCTTTCCAGCTTTTTATACATTCTATCTCCTCTTTTGAGTATCCACAAAGTTTTTCAAATTCTGCATTTACAAGAGATATGGTGGTATCTTCTTCAACAATAAATGTTGCAGCACCAGTATTTTCAAATATAGTCTTATAATAAGCTTCTGATTTTTTAATTGCCTTCTCTGCTTTTTGACGTTCTGTAATATCACGAATAATTGCCAGTAACAAATTTTTTCCCTTTAATTTAAAAAGATGGGAATTAATTTCAACAGGTATCTTTCTCCCATCTTTAGTCACATGAACTATTTCAAAGGTCACATTTCCATTTTTAAACAATTTTCTGGCGGGGTCGCGCATTTCAAATAAATTTTCGGGAGCAACCAGATCTTTAGGGGTCATTTTTAATAATTCTTCCCTTGTATAGCCCAATCTCTGGCTTGCAACATCGTTAACTTCTATGTATTGTCCCAGTGTACCATCATCTTTTAATTCTGTCAGGGCAATCATGTCATTTGCATTATTGAATAACTCCCTATATTTTTCTTCACTTTCTTTTAACATCATCTCTATTTTCTTAGATCTGCTTATATCCCTAATTGATTCTATAGCTCCCATAAAATTGCCATCATCATCATAAAAAGGAGAAGCTACACCCCATACAAAAGCTCCTTTACCCTCATACATATTCTGTATAAATATATCAGCGCATAAAGAATTTCCTTCTTTCCCTGCATGATCATAGAGATGTTCAACCTCGTTAACCTGTGAAAATATAAGATCAATAAGAATTGGCCTTTTAAACCCGTAAAATGGTACAGAATAAGCATAATCCCCTTTACCTAAAATTTTATTCTTGGGCAGTCCAGTCATCTTTTCAATAGCCCTGTTCCATGCTATTACCTTACTATCTTTATTAATAACAAAAGTAGCATCCGGCAGGAACTCAATAATATCCATAAGCCTTTGATGTTCTATTTTTTTCTCTTCTTCCACTTTTTTAAGCTCAGTTACATCCCTAATAACTGCTACAAGGTATTTATTTCCAGAATTATCGATGTATAACGTTTTTTTAGTGACTAACTTGTGCAAGTTGTTATTAGAATCTGTAACTTCTTCTTCATTTACGTTTTCAATACCTGTTTTAAATACCTCTTCGTCTATATCCCAGAAAATACTTGCTTCATGTGGAGATAAGATGTCATAATCAGATTTTCCTAAAAGTTCTTCCCTTGAATATCCCATTAATTTAGAAAAGGCATCGTTTAAAAGCACCCAGCGATGTTCTTTATCCTTCACAAAAACAGGATCACCAATAGAATTTATAATTTTATCCAAATAGTTTCTTGATTCAATAAGTGCTTCTTCAGCCTGTTTACGTTCACTAATCTCTTTTTTTAATTCTTCATTAGATTTTATAAGTTCTCGAGTCCGTTTCCGAACTTTTAACTCTAAATTATTCTTTGCTATTTTAAGTTCTTCTTCCATCCGTTTTTGTTTTGTAATGTCGTGCACTATACTTGCGATTATTTCACTGCTATCTGTTTTAATAGGAAAATGCCTTACCTGTATAACTTTTTTTGAGCCGTTGAAGTTTTGAATTTCATTTTCAAATTGTTTACCCTCCAAATTATAATTTTTATTATTGAGAAACTGAAGTACATTTGTTTTAAAATGAGCGTGTAATTTATGAGATTTTTCTTCAGTATACAGCTCATTGGGCATATTCCACATTGTTTTTCCTAGAATATGTTCCCTTTTTAACCCAGTAATTTCTTCTATTCCGTGATTCCATTCAATTATTGACCCATTTTTATCTATAAGAGCTATACCATCATGTGACTGCTCAACTATGCCTCTAAATTTCTCTTCACTCTTTTTAAGCTCTTTTTGAACACGTTCCTTTTCTTCAAGTTCAATTTGGAGACGTTTATTAGCATTTTTCAATTTATTTTCCATTCGATATCTATAAAGAGCCTGATCTATGGTTACTTTTAATTCTTCATTGTTGAAAGGTTTGACAATATATCCATAATGTGCTGTTAATTTAGTTCTTTCAATAATTGCTTCATCGCAGTGGGCTGTTAAGTATATAATAGGAATATCAAAATTAGTCTGTAGCTGCTTTGCAATTTCAATTCCATCCATCTCTTCATTGAGATTAATGTCCATTAAAATCAAGTTAGGTCTGTACTGCACCACCACTTGAAAAATATCTTTACTGGATAATGCAATTAGAGGATTTTCATATCCCCAATTTTCCAACAGGCCCTTAATATTTAAAGCCGTAATTCCCTCATCTTCCACAATTAATATTTTTGCTTTTGACACGGGATTACCCCTATCTCTGAATTTCTGTTAAAATCCATAATTATCTCTATTAAATCATTATAATTATGTTTTATTATTTACAGAAATTCAGAAAGATTTATAAGGCCATTAAATAATCTAATAAGAGTAATTTTGATTATTGTGTTAAAAAAAGCATCTAAATTTAATAATTAGATATTTAAAAAGGAGTTTTTATTTCATTATTTAAGTTATAGACAATTTATTTAAAAAAATGTTGCTTAAAAGACTTATATACTTATTTAACACCCAAATATGTCAAAGTTAAGAGTTATATGGTAGAATTTAAAGGTATAGCAAAATAAAAAGTTGAACCTGATCCAAACTCCGATTCAACCCACATTCTACCTCCATGTCTCTCAATAATTCTTTTAGAAATGGATAACCCTATTCCAGTTCCCCTATATTCAACTCTCGTATGCAGCCTTTTAAATACCTCAAATATTCTGTTAAAATACTGTGGTTCTATTCCTATTCCATTATCGGCAACTGAAAAAACATATTCATTTCCATCTTCATGTGCTGAGATATGGATCCGTGGATATTCATCATTCCTTTTAAACTTTATAGCATTGCTAATCAGATTCTGAAATAGTTGAACAAGCTGTCCTTCATCTGCCACCACCACAGGAAGATTATCATGGGTAATTGTAACATTATTTTCTTCAATTGCTGCATTTAAATTAGATAAAACTATCTTAAGAAGCTCTTCCGTATTTGTAGGTCTCAATTCTCCTCCCTTTGTGCCAACGCGTGAATAATAAAGTAAACCCTGGATCATATCCTTCATACGCACAGCAGCTTCAACTATAAAGTCAATGAAATCATCAGCATCCGCGTCAAGTTGATTTCTGTAACGTCTTTCAATTAGTTGAGTATAACTTGCTATTGTTCTAAGCGGCTCCTGTAGATCATGGGAAGTGATATATGCAAACTGCTGTAATTCATCATTAGAACGTTCCAATTCTTCTATAATTTCTTTAAGTTTTTCTTCCGCTTGTTTTCTTTCGGTTATGTCACGTGCAGCGGCAAAAACACCGATAACATCACCCGACTCATCACGATAAACCGAAGCATTATATAAAACAGGAGTTACATACCCTTTTTTATGTTTGATCTCTAATGCATAATTGAAAACTTTTTCATCCTGGAAAACCTGCTGGTAAACTTCCCTAGCCTTATCAGGTTCGGTAAAATAATCTGAAAAATCAGTACCAATGAGTTCATCTCGAGAATAACCAGTGATTAACTCTGTAGAGTAGTTCACATCATTGATCTTTCCATCAGGACCGATTGTAACTAAAGGATCTAAACTAGCCTCAATTAAACTACGGTTATACATATTAGCTAATTTAAGTTCTTCTTCTGCTTTTTTTCGTTCAGTTATATCTCGGGCAATAGTTGAGATAGCAACAAGCTCTCCAGAAGTATCAAAAACTGGAGAAAGAGTTATAGCAACGTTGATTGAACTATTATCTTTTTTTAGCCGTAAAGTCTCATAATGACGGATCCTTTCACCTTTTTTAATCTTTTCGATTAATCTTTTTGTTTCACCCTTGAAGCTATCAGATTCTAAAATGGATATGGACTTTCCTATGATTTCACGAGCAGAATAACCATAAATTTGTTCTGCACCTTTATTCCAGCTTATGATAGTACCATCAAATGATTTAGTTATTATAGCATCGTCCGATGACTCAACGATATTTGCAAATATTTGAATTTTCTCTTCGGCTTTTTTACGTTCAATTGAATACTTAATAGAACGTTCTAATAGTTTACTTTCCACCTGCCCTTTAACTAAATAATCTTGAGCACCCTTTTTAACCGCGTTAATTCCAGTCTTCTCATCAGTTAATCCTGTTAAAATTATGATAGGAGTTTCATGACATTTTCCATTGACATCAATAAATGTTTCAATGCCGTCGCTGTCCGGCAGGCCTAAATCTAACAGAATTACATCAAAAGAATGGCATTTAAGGAGTTCCAGACCTTCATTCAATGTTTCGACATTTTTAAGCGCATATGAAAAATCAGTAAATTCTTCAAGCATGGATTCAATTAGGCCAGTATCTCCAGGGTTGTCTTCAAAGAGTAAAATTTCAATAGTTTCAATGTTATCCATAACTTTAAACCATCCTTATCTGACTATGTTAAGGTGCCTTTGGAAGGTAACTTCACAATATCAAGCCAAAAATTTTCTATAGACTTAATTACCATTATAAATTGATCAAAGTCAACTGGTTTAGTGATATAAGAATTAGCATGAAGGTTATAGGATTTAAGTATATCTTCCTCAGCTTTGGAAGTGGTTAAAACAACTACAGGTATTCTTTTAAGCATATCATCCTCTTTTATTTCTTTAAGGACTTCACGGCCATCTTTTCCAGGTAAATTTAAATCTAAAAGTATTATATCAGGATATGGGACATTTGAGAACCTTCCTTCCCTACGTAAAAATAACATGGCTTCTTCTCCATCTTCTGCAACATTAAGATTGTTCCTGATTTTTGCTTCCTGGAAAACCTCTTCTACCAATCCAACATCGCCTTCGTTATCTTCTACTAAAAGAATTTCTATTTGTTTAGCTGTCTTTGTTGTTGTGTCTTGTTTAACTATCATTTATAACACCTTTTTTAGTAAATTTGATCAAATTATTGATTTTTGATATGATTTACAGGTAAAGTAAAATAAAAAATTGAACCTTTATCTGGTTCTGATTCTACCCAGATATGTCCTCCATGTCTTTCTACTATTTTTTTGCAAATTGAAAGCCCTATTCCTGTTCCAGGATATTCTCTTCTTTTATGTAATCTTTTAAAAACTTCAAAAATTCTTTCACTGTGCTTGGGATCAATTCCAATTCCATTGTCAGCAACTGCAAATATCCAATTTTCATCTTCTTCTCGAGATGAGATAGTAATTTCTGGTGTTTTTTTACTGCGGAACTTTATAGCGTTGCTGATTAGATTCTGGAATACCTGAGTTAATTGGGTAGAATCTGCCATTACACTTGGTAAATTATCATATTTTATAACAGCTTCATTTTCCTTTATAGATACTTCCAAATTAGATAAAACATTATTTAAGATAAATTCACAATCTGTGGGTTCAAATTCCTTAGCCCTTGTAGTTACCCTGGAGAATTCTAAAAGGTCATTTATTAAATTCTGCATACGAGAAGCACCATCTACTGCAAAGTCTATATATTTATCAGCTTTATCATCAAGTTTACCCGAATATCTCCTTTGTAAAAGCTGCAAATAACTTCCAATCATCCTTAAAGGCTCCTGTAAGTCATGTGATGATACATAAGCAAACTGTTCAAGTTCTGCATTTGAACGGGCAAGTTCTTCTAATTTTAATTTTAACATTTTTTCAGCGCGTTTAAGTTCAGTAATATCACGTGCTGCTGCAAAAACACCGATAACATCATCAGATTCATCTTCATAAACTGAAGCATTGTACAAAACAGGAGTTGTATGTCCATTCCTGTGCTTGATCTCAAGAGGATAATCAATTATCCACCTCTCTTTAAACACCTGCTTGTATCCTTTTCTTGCTTTTTCAGGTTCAGTGAAATAATCTGAAAAATCAGTGCCAATAAGTTCATCTCGGGCGTAACCAGTTACAGACTCTGTAGCACCATTTACATCAGTGATCTTCCCATCGGGGCCAATAGTAACAAATGGGTCTAAACTTGTTTCAATCAGGTTCCGGTTATATTTACCTGCAAATTCAAGCTCTTCTTCCATTTTTTTACGCTCACCGATGTCAGAATTAATTTCTAAAATAGATACAGGGTTCCCATTCTCATCTTTTTTCAGTACTTGTCGACTTAATACAGTAATTTGAGTCCCATCACGTTTTGTATGTATTAATTCACCGCCCCATCGACCATTACTAATCAATTCTTTGTTTACCTCTTTTAATGGTACTGTAAACTTAGTTTGTAGCAATGAATGAATACTTTTACCCTTAGTTTCTTCCATACCCCAGCCATATATTTTTATAGCACCATCATTCCAGAATAAAACTTTGTTATCCATATCTCGAACTATAATGGCCTCCTGGGTGAGATTGAGTAATTCAGCCTGTCTTTTAATCTCATTTTCGGCCTGTTTTATTTCTGTAATGTCACGTGCAGCGGCAAAAATACCAATGATATCGCCTGATTCATCTTTATAAACCGAAGCATTGTACAAAACAGGAGTTATACGTCCATTTTTATGTTTAATTTCTAAAGGATAATCAAAAACCCATCCCTCTCTAAATACTTTCTGGTATCCATTTCTAGCTTTTTCAGGTTCTGTAAAATAGTCTGAAAAATCAGTACCAATAATTTCTTCCCTAGAGTAACCAGTGACCCGTTCTGTAGAATGATTTACATCGGTGATTTTTCCATCAGGACCAATAGTAACTAAAGGATCAAGATTAGTTTCAATTAAACTACGGTTATAATTATTAGCCAACTTTAAAGATTCATAAGCTTCTTCTAGTTCCAATGTACGCTCTTTGACCTGCAATTCCAAATTATCTCGTGCTTTTTTTAATTCAATTTCTGCTTCTTTTATATTTGTGATATCACGTGAAATAGCAAGAACAGACTTCACTTCACCATCAAAGAATTCAGGCACTATCCGCGTATTAAAATAATATTTCTCGCCTAAAGGTGATTTATACGAAAATTCTATTGTTTCTGATTTTCCTGTTTTAAAAACTTTATTATGGTGTTTTTCCCAGAATTTTGTCTTCTCTGGATCCATTTTAAGTTTACCATGAGTTTTACCAATGATCTCTTCTTGAGAAAGACCATAAGGTTCTGTAGCAGCAGGATTCACATATATGTGCCGATTTTGCCTATCAAATCTGGCAATTACATCCGGAGAATTTTCAGCCAGTGTACGGAATTCATTTTCACTTCTGATCAATGCTTCTTCTGCTTTTTTACGAGATATACGTAATCTAATTACATTTATCCCATAGGCAAGGTTTTCAGCCAATTCTGTCAGTAATTTAACTTCATCTTCTGAAAAAGAATCTGGCTCTGTTGAATAAATAGTCAATGCACCAAATATGTTTCCATACATCCTCAAAGGTAATGCTAACGAAGATGCATAACCCCTTTTAATCGCATTTTCACGCCATGGACCAAATTGAGGATCATTATGCATATTTATACATGTACTCGGTTTTCCAGTACGAACAGCAGTTCCTGTTGGGCCACGGCCGCATTCAGTATCAGCCCATGTAATATTTAATGTTTCAAGATACCCCTCTTCAAATCCAGAATAGGCTATTGGCCGAACTGTTTTGTCTTTATCATCTTCAGCATAACCTATCCACACCATAGAGTGGCCGCAGTCTTCAACGATGATTTTACATACTTCTTCAAGGTATTCTAATTCATTTTTAGCACGTATCATTGCCTGACTACTATTACTAAGCGCCATATATGCTTTATTAATTTGATATAGTTCTTTTTCCTTCCTCTTACGCTCGTTAATATCACGGGCAACATGGACACTTCCACGGAGTTTTCCTTCTAAATCATAAAGTGGGGAAGCACTTACAAGGAAATCCCCACCTAGATTATCCTCATTAACTTCTTCTGTATGTTCATTTCCATCATCAAGCAATTGTTTATGTGGGCAAAATGAAGGCGGTTCATCAGTTCCATGGACAACATTATAGCACGTCAGACCAATGCACTCTTCAGGTGTTATACCAAATTTATCAGCCATGGCTTTATTTGCACGTATAACTTTATAGTCAGTACCCAATATAGCTATTAAGTCAGGTACAGCCTCAAAGGTGTGTTCCCATTCATTTTTAACTTGAATAGCTGCTTCTTCACTTTTCTTTAGGATGCGATTGGAGATGAGTCTGTTCATGGCAATTGCGATCTGATCTGCAACAGCTTTCATTAATTCTAATTCGTCATCTGTGAATTTGGTACGTGAACCCGTACCAAATGAAAGTGTACCTATGCTCATGCCTTCAATCATCAATGGGTGGCATGCATATGCCTGTACACCATATTTCATTACCAGATCTGTCCTTGGATCTTGCGTCTCAAAGATATTTTCAGAAATGATCCTGCGGGATTCCAGAGCTGCACATCCACAGACAGCAACACCGTAATCTAACCATTCAATTTTCCGTGCTTCTTCTTCTGGAATTCCGGAATAAGCATTTAAATGAAGACATTCTTTCTCTTCATCTACTAAATAATTGAAAAATACGTCACACTCTAAAATTTCCATTGTTTTATAACACAGATCATCGATGATATCCTGTGGATTCTCACTTGTCAACAGCCTGCTGGAAACTTCTGCTAAAAGTTCATTGCGCTTTTGGTTCCATAGAATTAGTTTTTCTGCCTTTTTTTGTTTAGTAATATCTGTATTTGTACCAAACCAACGCTGAATATTACCCTGTTTGTCCTTGATAGGTGTAACTCTTGTAAGGAACCAGTGGTATTTGCCATCCTTGTCTTTTAAAGGAAATATATTATCATAAGGCTTTCCTTCTTTGATACTTGTGGACCATTCTTCAGTTACTCTTTCTAAATAATCAGGGTGGTGTACTTTCTGCCAGCCCCATCCCTGCATTTCTTTCAGCGTGGTACCTGTATAATCATACCACCGCTTGTTGTACCAAAATATCCATCCATCTGCATTTGCCATCCATGCTAAATTAGGAATATTATCTGCAAGAGCACGGAAACGTTCTTCACTATCTTTCAGTGAGTTATTAATTTGTAGCAGTTCATTTCCCTGCTGCCTGAGCTCTTCATTAACAACTTGAAGTTCTTCTGTTGTAGCCTGTAATTCTTCATTTGCAGCTTGAAGCTCCTCAGTAGTAGCTTGAAGTTCTTCATTTGAAACTTCTAACTCTTCAGCAAACTGTTGTGTTCGCTCTAACAGGTCTTGCTTTTGTTTTTCAGCTATTTTTCGCTCAGTTACATCTCGGGCAATAGTTGAGATAGCAATAATCTCTCCAGAGGTATCAAAAACAGGAGAAAGAGTTACTGAAACAGTTATCAATTCACCGTCTTTTTTTAACCGCACAGTCTCGTAGTGATCTACTTTTTCCCCATTTTTAATCTTATTAATCAACTTTTCTGTTTCTCTGCTAAGTTGAGGAGGTTCCAATATTGAAATAGGTTCTCCTATAACTTCATGAGCAAAATAACCATAGATCTGTTCTGCTCCCCTGTTCCAACTTATAATAGTGCCTTCAAAAGATTTAGTTATAATAGCATCGTCTGATGACTCCACAACATCTGCCAATCTTTGGATGTTTTCTTCTGCTTTTTTATCATCACTGATATTACGGGCTATATGAACACTCCCGAGTACATTTCCATACTCATCTTTTATTGGAGAAGCAGTAACAATAAAACATCCCCCTAAATCAGTTATTTCTTCACTGTGCTCCTGGCAGTCTAGCATCATTTTTGCATGGGGACAATTCAAAATTGGGGATTCAGTGCCATGAACAGCTTCAAAACATTTAAGTCCTGAGCGGTTTCCTACGGCTTTTTTCATTGATTTATTGACCCATACAACATTAAATTCTGTATCTAAAATAGTTATGAGATCGTTTGAGGAGTCTAAAACTGATTTCCATCCTTCAATGTTCCCTAAAAAAGAATTAATTAATTTTTCTTTAGTGCCCATGTTTATCAAGCCTTGTTAAATTTGTAAATTATATTTGAATAAATTATGAATGAATTAGTTACCAAAATAAAATTAAAATTAGTGTTTTCCATAACCATTAGACAGTAATTAAAATGCACTGGCTGTTCCATTCTAACTTTTTCTATGATTAATTCGTTTAATAGATCTTAAATTATAATTCCCGGAGTGTATTTTTCTGTGGCTATTTTTTGCTTAAATTGTATGTATACATTAAAACATCTTTCCATAAATAATTTGTGAAATTAAGATTTATGTAATTTCACTATTTAACAAAATGAGTATTTATTTAAGAAAATAAATGATTATTAACGTACTAAATTTCCAAGTATATTAAAATAGAAAAGTAGTTTAAAAGATTTTAGAACCAATAAAAAAAAATAGAAATTAAAATTCATCATTTAAGAATGCCCTTAAACTAACAATTGCATTTTCAACTGATTCAGGGGAAGACCCTCCTATTACAGTTCTTGCTTTTATATTTTCATATGGATCCAGAGCTTTTCTTATTAACTCATCATTTAGATCTAAGGATTTATCCATCACTTCATGAGCAACGTTATCTAAAAAGTTTGAATCAATATCATCAAGAGAAACCTTATTCTCAAGAGCTTCCGTAACCATTCGACCAACTATTTTATGGGCTGTCCTAAAAGGCATGTTTTTTTCGCGAACCAGTATATCCGCTAACTCAGTTGCAGTGGCAAAATTAGATTTTGCAAGTTCCGCTGCACGTTCCTTATTAATTTCAATTGTAGTTAACATGCCATGTACCATACTCAACATTTCTTTTGCATTATCCATAGAGTTCCAGAGATGAGGAGTTATTTCCTGCAAATCTCTATTGTAACTGTAAGGTAATGCCTTTAAAATAGTCAAAATAGTCATTAATTCCCCAGTAAGAATTGCACTCTTTCCCCTTGCAATTTCTGCAACATCAGGGTTCTTTTTTTGAGGCATTATAGATGATGTAGATGAATATGCATATGAAATTTCAACAACTCCAAATTCAAATGTACTCCACAGTATAAGCTCTTCACAAATTTTACTCATAGTTGAAGCGAGCATTGAAAGAGAAAATACAGTTTCTGCTATAAAATCTCTTGAACTTACACCATCTATTGAATTTTCCATTAGTCCACCAAATCCAAGTAGTTCTGTTGTCATTTCCCGGTCTATGGGAAAACTGGTTGTAGTCAGGGCTGCAGAACCAAGAGGATTCATATCTACCCTTTTATATGCATCCATAAGACGTTCATAGTCCCTTCGCAGTGCATTAGCATATGCGAGTAAATGGTGTGCAAATGTGGTAGGTTGAGCATGTTGAAGGTGAGTGTAACCCACAAAAATAGTTTCTTTATGCTCACTAGCCATATCCAGGATTTCTTCAATAAATTTCAGTATATTTAATCCTATTCCTTTAATTTCTTCCTTTAAAACTAGTCTAAGATCCGTTGCAACCTGATCATTCCTTGATTTAGCTGTGTGCATGAATCCTGCAACTTCCCCAATTTTGGAAGTTACATAATTTTCCACAGCCATATGAATATCTTCTACAGAAGGATCAAGGTCAAGAGCTCCGATTCCTTCAGTTTTAAGTTCAGTTAGAGCTTTTAATATTTTATCTGCAATTTCAGAAGGTATTATTCCCTGTTTTGCAAGCATTGTTGTATGCGCAGTGTTGAGTTTAATATCAGCATCGAAAATTCGTTTGTCAAATTCTAAAGAAGAAGTAAAAGATGCAGCTTCATCGCTCATCTTTCCCTTAAGTCGTCCAGATCTTAAATTCAAGAAATGTCACCCGGTTTAATAAATTAAAATAAAAATAAACCCACTTTTGGGTTTTGAGTGTAGTTTAATTATTCTTTGTTTTTCCACTGTGTGTAACCGCATTTTCCACATGCATATCTGTCTCCATGGTCTGCCATGAAAACACCATGTGAGCATCTGACACACTCAGGGTTTTTTCTAACGAGTTTGTTATCTTTAACTTCGTAAAGGTCACATTTTTTCATTATTTATTCCTCCTCTGCTTCTTCGCCTTCTTGAGGTTCCTGATTTTTAGCTAAAACATGTTTAGTTTCAATTTTGTTTAAATTTTCTTCGTTGTCGTAGATCTTTGCATATCCGTCAGCTTTACCTTCCCCAAATTTCGGTAAAACTTTATCAACCACTAAAAGGTTTTTATCTGCATCGAGTAGCGCGACAAGTTTATTTTTAATATCTAATGTTTTTGGAGTAGCATCTCCAGAGTATATACAGTCAAATTGTATTTCAGTTCTGTTTAAAAGTGGATTTTCAATTTTTTCTTTAATTTCGATTTCCATTATTTAACCTCCTTTTTCCTAACAAAGTGATCCAGCATTTTTTTTGCTATATCCCTTATTTTATCAGCTTCAGCAACCACAAGACCTTCTCCAGGTTGCCCATATAAAATTAAAGTATTTTCAGGGGCCATTAAAACACAGGGAATCACAGCCAAATCTTCCTCACCATTTACTACTATTAAAACATTAGATTCTTCAGCAGCGAGATTTTTAGCTTTTTTTATGGTTTCCCAAAGTTCATCTGTTATTGTCCCTGGTGGATTATCAACATTCAAAGTGATTGCGTTATACTCAATTTTATGTTTAGAAATTTCTCTTTCAATTTTATTATCAATAATACTAATTTTAGGTATTATATCTGCATTTAAAACATTGTTTGTGGTAGCATCTCCAATTGAGATTAAGAAATGATTTTCAAGAAAATCTCGATCTACCTCGCATAAAGCAGGGTAAAGTTTACCAAACGGTTTTTTAAAAATTCCCCTACTTTCTTTTTTAAGTACTAACACATTTTAACCTGAATCATTTATAAAATTATCTAACTCTTAAGGCATATTCACCAGGAAGATTTATGTTAAGTTCCTGTGCAATACCGGAATTTTCTGGATCGAGTACTATTAAAAACCCGCTCCAGTTTTTTGAAGATGGTATATTACATATTGCACATCTTTCTTCTTCCATAAGCCTGTGACATCTTGTACATGCTTTTGTAACCATTATTTCTTCTTCCTTTTCTCTTTTTCAATCCATTCTGGCCTTCCAAGGCCAGGTTGTCTCATGGTAAGACCGATCTTAGTTTCTTTGGAGGATTTTCCTTTAAGACTTAAAGCTACAATCCTTGCACGAACCTTATCGCCTTCTTCAAGAGTCTTTTTGGATTCTTTTCCAAGTAAAGCTCCTCTCTTTGCATCGTAATTTATGTAGTCATCTGTAACCTGTGATACGTGTACCAGACCATCCATTGGCCCCATTCTGACAAAGGCTCCGAATTCAGTTATTTCAATAACTTCTCCTTCTATAATTTCCTGAAGTTCTGGCTTGTAAAATAGAGCTGTAAAAGTAACATCGTGGTATGCTGCACCATCGCCCATTATAACTCTACCTATACCCATTTCTTCAATTTCTTTTACTGTAACCATTAAACCAAGCTTTTTGTCAATCATCCCAACATAATTTTCATTTAGAAGTTCAAATGCAATTTCTTCTAATGGTTCGTCAAACAAAGTCGGTGGAACTCTTACAGTATCCTCAATTTTTGATATTAAGTACAATTAAACTCCCCTACACGGTTTATTTATTTAATCCATATTTTTGTATAATTCTATAGAATGTTTTACAGCTTCAAATGCTTCTTCAGCATGTTCCCATCCTAATACTTCTGTAACTTTTCCTTCAAGAGTTTTATACTCCTTGAAAAAGTGTGCAATTTCATCTAAAAGATGACTAGGAATATCATCGATATCATTAATATCTTTATACCTTGGATCATTAACAGGTACACCTAATATTTTATCATCCTTATCATCACCATCGATCATCCTCATGACTCCAATGGGCCGGGTTTCAATTACACATCCTGGAAAAGTTGGCTGATCCATAAGTACCATAACATCCATAGGATCGCCGTCATCATAAAGTGTTTTTGGAATTATACCGTACTCTGCAGGGTAATGAAATGGAGAGTATAAAACTCTATCTAATGCAAAAGCTTCCATATCTTTATCATATTCGTATTTATTCCTTGATCCCTTTGGTATTTCAATTACAGCATATATCACTTCTGGAACAGATGGTCCTGGTTCTAAATCCTTCCAAAGATTCATATATAATCCTCCAAACATTTTCCAAAAAAATTATTAATATAAATGAGTTTAAACATTTTAATATAAAAATATTTAATTTATAAACCTAAATATCCTTCAACTGCCAGATATTTCTTCTGACGTAAATATACAACAGTTAATCCTTTATTTCGTGCCCTTTTCTGAAGTCCACGATCATTTGTGCATAACACCTTAGATATTCGAAGTAAAGCATCGTCAACTCGTTCTTTATTTTTTAAATCAATATCAATTACATTGATATTGGATGTTTCTAATAGTTTAAGGGCAACTGATGCTGCAATTCTGTCTTTGCCCTTTGATCTCTTCTTTATGTTTTCGAGTTCGCCTATAACAAATGATGGAACCACAAAGGTATAATTTGGTAGAATTCGCCCAAGTTCTGCTAAAATATCAACATGAAATTGAGCGGGTATCATAAAAAATTTGCATCGAGTACTGCTTCACGTTTATTTGATGATACCATATCCAATTAACCTCCATCTTGCACCAACACGTCGGCTTAAAGCTACCCTTTGACCAGATTCAGCACAAACCGGTAATTTAAGTGTTACATCCACTTCGTTTTTTCTGGCACTTGTTACGACACCGATGGTTGTTGTTGTCCCTATGTTAATCATAAGTGGTTCTGACGATTTAATAGGTTCCACTACTCTTTCTTCTTTTGTACCTACTACCCTTTCAAGAAGATGAGTCGTCATTGCGAAATCATGTAGTATTGGTGGAAGAGTTTCTGGTTCTCCTGCAACTGATCCAGATAATGAATCTGCTTTGGTCAGTGCCGGATCTAATTTTGTACCAACACCTATAAGGCCTCCAGGCCCCACTTCATCTACAGCTTTACCTGCTGCAACTAAACCTGTGATTTCAGAGTGTAAACTCATCCATGATGTTTTTCCTTTTTTCTTAACTTGGATTCCTGGTTTAATTTCTATTTTATCTCCTACTTTGAGTTTTCCTTGAGCTAAGGAACCGCCTATAACTCCACCCTCTATATTTTCAGGATTACAACCAGGTTTGTTGATATCAAAGGATCTTGCAACATACATTTTGGCAGGTTTATCAAGTAATCGTTCAGGGGTTTGAATTTTCTCCTGAATAGTCTCAATTAAAATATCTACATTTGCGCCCTGTTGAGCTGATATAGGTATTATAGGTGCATCTTCTGCACAGGTTCCCTTTACAAATTCTTTTATTTCATCGTAACTTTCTATAGCTCTTTCTTTAGATACTATATCAATTTTATTTTGGACTACTATGACATCTTTGACCCCTATAACATCTAACGCCATAAGGTGCTCTTTTGTTTGAGGTTGTGGACATGGTTCATTTGCAGCTATTACTAAAACTGCTCCATCCATTATCGCTGCACCAGATAACATTGTTGCCATAAGTGTTTCGTGTCCTGGAGAATCTACAAAGGATACTTTCCTTAATACTTCTGTTTCTTTACCACAGTGTTCACATACAAGAGCGGTAGTATAACACTGAGGATCTGGACATTCAGTACACTGCCTAAAGGTTATGTCAGCATAACCTAACCTTATTGAAATTCCTCTTTTTGTCTCTTCACTGTGAGTATCGGTCCATATACCTGATAAGGCCTTTGTAAGTGTAGTTTTACCGTGGTCAACGTGTCCTACAAGCCCTATATTTACTTCAGATTGTACTTTCACAATTACACCTAAATCCT
>JAEZKE010000039.1 GCA_023436175.1 Methanobacteriota archaeon | reverse complement strand
ATCGGTGAGCTCAATAAGTTAATAAACAGCAAGATTCGTTCAGTTGATGGTGTTGAAGATTTAACTGAAATGATTGTAATGGAGCGTGTTAAGGAAGATATGGTTCCCATAATCCCGGGGGCGGAGTAATCGCAGTATTTTAATTGGAGGATGGTACGATGCGTTTTCTAAGCGAAATCATGAAAAAAACAGTAATTGACCTTGACGGCAACAAGATTGGAAAGTTCAAAGACTTTATAGTATCAGTTAATATACTTTATCCGCTGGTTGAGGCAGTAAGCGTACGTACGTCTGGTAAAAAGGATATACTTGTTTCATGGGAAGATGTGGATCATATAAACAAAGAAATTAAGCTTAAAGTTAAATTCGATGATATTGAGGAGTATAATCTTAAAAAAAGAGATATTAAACTTGTAGAGGAAGTCCTTGACAAACAGGTTGTTGATCTGGAAGGTAAAAAAATAAGAAGGATCAATGATCTTCAATTATCAACTACTAGGGGATATTACAGGCTTATAGGAGTAGATATAAGCTTTAAAGGTGTATTAAGGCGTCTTGGACTTGAGAAGATTGCAAGCAGCCTTAAAATAAACCTTCATGAGGATTACATATCCTGGATGGATGTGGATGTACTGGAAAGCGATATATCGCGTTTAAAATTAAAAGTACCGGAATATAGTTTAAAAAAACTTCATCCTGCTGATATAGCAGAAATAGTGGATCAATTGAGCATTAATGATTCAATCAATGTTTTAAATTCGCTTGATGAAGAGGTCGCTGCTGATGCCTTGGAAGAAATCTCCCCTGAAAGGCAGGTTAGTCTTTTTGAGGAAATGGAAACTAAGCGGGCAGCTGATTTACTGGAAGAGATGTCACCTGACGACGCTGCTGATTTAATAGGTGAACTTTCAGATGACCGGGCACAGGAATTGCTTGAATTAATGGACCCTGAAGAAGCAAAGGATGTAGAATCACTTTTAATATACCCTGAGGACACTGCTGGTGGAATAATGACCACTGAATTTGCAGCGGTTAAAGAAGGGCTCACAGCACGTGAAACTCTCAATGCACTCAGGGAAATGGCTAAAGAAGTAGAAAGTATTTATTATATTTATATTTTATCTAATTCTAATTCATTAGTAGGTGTTATGTCTTTAAGAGAGCTGCTTCTGGCTGATCCTGAGCAGAAAATTACAGAAGGTATGCATAGAGACATAATATCGGTTGATGTTATGGAAGAGGAGCATGACGTGGCAAAGAAAATTGCAAAATATAATTTACTCGCTCTTCCTGTAGTTAAAGACGAAAATAAAATTCAGGGTGTTGTTACTGTAGATGATGCCATAGATATTGTGTTGCCTACTGCATGGAAAAAACACGTTCCACGCATGTTTGGAAGATAATGGGGGGCTTAAATGGATGTTAGAATTTTTACAAGAGTATTTAAACACCCTGTTATTTTGAGCTTAATTATATTCCTTTCAGTAATGGGTCCGGGAATAATAACCGCTAACGTTGACAACGATGCTGGGGGTATTACGACATATTCACTGGCAGGCTCTCAGTTTGGATATGATTTGGTTTGGCTCTTTATTCCAATGATTATAGCTTTAGCTATCATACAGGAAATGGGCGTAAGAATGGGTGTTGTGTCAGGTAAAGGGCTTGCAGACTTGATACGTGAAAAAGTAGGGCTAAAACTTACATTTGTAATGATGATAGCCCTGCTTGCTGCTAACATGGGTAATATTCTGGCTGAATTTTCAGGTATAGCTGTAAGCAGTGGAATATTTGGAGTTCCTAAGTTCATAGCGCTGCCTATAGCTGCGATATTTGTATGGCTTTTAGTGGTCAAAGGTACCTATAAAAGTGTTGAAAAGGTATTTCTGTTAGCATCATTGGTTTATCTGTCTTATATTGTAGCAGGATATCTTTCACAGCCAAACTGGGCTCTTGCTGCACATAATGTAGTAGCGCCACAAATATCTCTAAATAGTGCTTATATTACTATGGTAATTGGGGTAGTTGGAACAACCATAGCTCCATGGATGATGTTTTACATCCAATCTTCTGTTGTGGAGAAGGGAATAACTTTAAAGAATCTGAAATACTCAAAGATAGACGCGGTGTTAGGAGCGATAGTTGTAAATGTAGTGGCATTTTTCATAGTAATAGCATGCGCAGCTACTATTAACGCCAATGGGGTTCAGGTTAATAATGTTGCAGATGTTTCAACTGCGCTTGCCCCACTTGCAGGGCAATATGCAAGTTTATTGTTTGCATTTGGGTTTTTAAATGCATCTCTATTTGCAGCAAGTATTCTGCCATTATCTACAGCGTACTACGTGTGTGAGAGCTTAGGATTTGAAGCAGGTGTTTCTAAAAGTTTTAGAGAAGCTCCAGTATTTCATGGACTATATCTTGGGCTTATAATACTGGCTGTCATAGTTATCATGATGCCAAATGTGCCGTTGTTATCTATATTGTACCTCTCACAGGTTGCAAACGGTATTTTACTGCCGTTTTTACTTATATTAATGCTTTTAATCATTAATGATAGGAGTATAATGGGAGAACATGTAAATTCAAGGTTATTTAACTATATAGCATGGGCTACAGTTATAATCGTGATGGGGCTAAGTATAAGTCTGGTAGTGACATTATTCCTGCCTAAATAGGTTTAGTGAGTAACGGATAAACTCACTTAAAACTATTTTTATTTTTTGGTATTCATCAGTTCTACGTTTTAAAAAATAGGGACATAATGGCTTAATATGCAAATTTTAGTTGTTTAATTATGGTTTATACGGTGATAATTCTGTTATATCTATCATCTCAAATAGATATTTTTAAAATTATATCCTAAAAACAGTCTTATTTAGGGATGTATGATGATGAAATTTTTTGTGGAGTTATTCTTGGAGAATTAAATTATATGTGGTGGGAGTATGTTACTTTGAGTAGGATGATGTAATGATGGAATATAAAGTGGATTGATTAATTTTAAAATTATATCCTATAAAAACAGTCTTATTTAAAGAATTATAAACATACTGCTAAGTGAATCTTTAAAATAAAAACTGTGATTAAGATGGAAGGAGAATTTAAATTTCCTAAATTAGACGTGCAAAATGCTGTA
>JAEZKE010000035.1 GCA_023436175.1 Methanobacteriota archaeon | reverse complement strand
GTTTCACTAAAATTCAGTAGTTTTTTTGCATTTATACTTCTTAAAAGTTTCGCACCATCAATAGATGGATCGACATCATATATACCATCTACATTTGTTACTATTAATATTTTGCTTTTGAGGAGCCATGCTATATAAACTGATATGGAATCCGACGTCACATTCCACGAGTGCTCAAGGGGATCCAGATACTCAAATAAGCGTGAAGGCAGTAATATAGGAAGTTTTCCATCAGCTATAACATTCTTTGCATCTTCCATAGAATAAACTGCCTCTGCATCATTTATTTTATCTGCAACAAGCATTCCAAGGATATCCATACATAAAATAGCAGTTTTATGGGTAGCTGTATTTGAAAATTTAATATCTGCATCGTATTCCCTTATTTTATCTGCAAGATCGCCCCCACCGCAGATAACGATGGCATTTTTGCCAACGAGTGCTTTACAAAACCCTATAGCATCTTCAGGGAATAAACTTCCACCCACTTTAACTACCCATTCCATCTAATCACGCTTTAACTAAACTTTTTTATAAACTTTAACTCTTTTATTAGAGTAATTTTAAATCATGGGTTATTTTATCTATCTTTTCATCACTATCTGGCCCAATTCCAAGACATGTCACTGTACCGCTTGGTAATTCCGTCCTTCCAGCATCCTGTACAAGATAATAAGGAACATCAGAACGCTTTACTATTTCATATATTTCATAAAGCTCTTTTAAGTCTTTAACTTTAACTACAACTTTCTTTTCGCCTTCTAATTCCCATTTTCTAATTTTTCTTTCATCTGCCCGCTTAAATGCGCCTAAACTTGCATGACATGATTGAGCTGCAATCTTTCCTTTACCCATCTTTAAATCTGTTCTTATAACCATGACCTGTTTCATATTTTTCACCGAATTCAAAAATAAGAATTTTTATATGACTTAATTATGATTTAATAAAATTTGGTAATTATATGTTTAATGGTATAGAATAAAAGTCTTTTTGAAACATATACATATTCCAGACAGTAAAAATATAGAAATATCTAACCTCTTTTAAAGTTCTATTCATATTATTTAATAATATTTTAAAGTTGATACTTGATAAATAACTAATACGTCCGCTAATTTTAGTAAAGGGTTAATTTGTTAACTAAAGATTTATAATGAGTTTTTAACATACCTATTATAATGTCATATGAATTCGTTCCAGTTTCACTTATAATTATAATTTTGTATGCAATATCATACCTACTTTATAAAGAAAGTGTAATTACAGATGCGATGCATGCAAAAATATGGAATATAGCTATTTTTGTCATGGGTTTAACCTTAGCTGTTATTGGGCTCTTAATTAGCGTATTTACAGAATATGGTATCAGCATTGCCATAAATGCACTTATGGTTTTCTGGCATGTTGAAATTGGTATAGTTCTATTTATAATTGCACTTTTCCATATTCATCTCCACTGGGAACGGTTTAAAAGAATCACTTTAAGGACATAGTGATATAATGAAAAAGATATTGATAATTCTACTTATAATTGCTTTTTTAACTCCGGCAGCAGCTTACGCTCAAACTAGTGATCAGTCAGTCAGTTCTGGATCTATCAGTGGTGGAGAAGCATATAGTCCAGACTATAATGTTTTAACCATAGTACTGGCATTAATTATGTTATATTTACTAAGTTATCTTCTCTACGACAGTAAAATCATAAGAAAAGTTAGATACAAACAAATATGGAGCATTGCACTTGTTGGGAGCATGTTAATTTCAGGAATCACAGGAATAATATTAGTACTTATAACTGATTATGGCGTGCGGTTCAATCTCAATTTTAATTTACTTTTCTGGCATGTAGAAACAGGTATAATATTAGCAGTTGTATTGTTTTTCCATATTCACATTCACTGGAGAAGATTTAAAAGGATTTTACATGCTGATGCTTAATTAAATCTAAATTTTTGGTAACTCAGCTATATTGAACCAGAAACTTTTAATTGAATTCATTGTATTTGCAAATTCATGAAAATCAAGAGGTTTGGTAAATAGCAATTAGCATGATTGTTATAGCACTCTATTATATCTTCTTCTGCTGTTGAAGTTGTGAGAATCACCACTGGAATTCTCTTTAAATCAGCATCGCCCTTGATTTCTTTTAAAACTTCACGACCGCTCATTTTTGGTAAATTTAGATCTAAAATTATAAATGTAGACAGATATCTACTATTGTACTTACAATTTAAATATAAGAATTCCATGGCCTCTTTTCCATCACGTGCTATGTGTAAAACCACATCCATATCAATTTCATTTAAAAACTCTTTTATTAAGCGGGCATCTGCAATATTATCTTCAACTAATAGAATAGAAAGTGAATTAATATCTTGAGAGATTAAACTAATATTATCCGTCATTTAATTACCTGTTATTAGTTATAAAACAATTAAAATCCACGATATTTACATTGAATTATACTATTATTAAATTAATAATATTTAAACCTAATTAAAAATCGCTGGCTTTTAAACTCCAATTGTTTAATGTTCATTAAACGCCCAGTACATTTCTTATAACCCCAAATAAACCAATGATTTATATTTTGCTTAATTTCATAATATTATGCCCTTAAATCGGCATAATTCGTAAATTATGCCCATTGGACTAAAACTCAAAAAATATGATTTAGAACATGTTAATATTATCATCTATATATTTAGACCGAATGTGCAAATTCTCTAAAAAAGAATGAAGTATAAACCTCACTGAATGTATGTAAATTCTCTAAAAATTGAGGTATGAACCTCATTAAATGAAATTATATCGAGGTAATGTTAACTTGTATTCCCATATTTTCAATTTTATTTGGTAGTTGATTCATACCTTTGATACTGCCGTTTACACGCATTATTTCATGTTCAATATAAATTTTATCTGTTTTATTAGATATGAAAAAACCTATCTGGAACGATTTATCTGTACCTTTAAAACCCTTCATATTAGGTATACAGTAATAATCCCATGATCCATCCACTGAATGACCACTATTTAATTTAAGTACGGGTACTGGTTCCGGGTAGTACTTTTTAGTTATGGATGAAAATAGGTATAACCATATATCCTTATTTTCAGGAATATTTTCAAATGAACCTGATACTACAAACTGCGCATGCACAGATGATCCCATATACGGGTTAATAACATTTATTTCTGCTTTATTTAGTTCTTCCTGGTTTAAAAATCCAAACCCAATAGAACATACAATTATAACGCTAATAATACCTATATGTATCCATTGATCTTTCCAAGTATCTTTCATAAACAGTATTCCACATACAGCAATGGAAATGATCAAGATCATTATAAAATAAGAGAACTGCACTGATTGATCAAACCCATTTAAAATTCTTATATAAAAAGTGATGAGGATCACTAGCAGAATTAACATCATGGATATAACTAATCTCATAATATTTGTGGATCTTTTAAAATCATTTTTAGTTCCTTTGGGCTCTTTTTTAGATGAAATAAAATCCCCACTTAAACTGTGTATCCATTATATAAGGTAATACTTTTTATTCTCATATAAGCCGTTGTTCTCCATTCTCATACAGACTTTTAGTATCTATTAACAGCAAACAAAAGAGTTAAGTATCAATGTATCACACCCCTATTGAAAATGAACTTATAAGTTAAATGCCCTCAAATTAATATTTTAGACAAAAAAAAGATAGTTTTTGAGATTTATACTCAAATATTTACCATATAAATGGAATAAGCCTGCTTTTTACCTTCTTTTTATAATCATCGTACCCTTTTAGTTCATAAACTAGCATCTTCTCTTCCCCCATTATTCTCACTACAACAATGAGAAACATCAGGGCACCAATTATAATTCCATATATAGATCCAAGCAGCATGGGAGCCCCTATAAATAACAGCACACCGCCCAAATACAGGGGGTGCCTTACAAAGCCATAAACACCAGTTGAAACAACTTGTTGTTCCCGTTCGGATTGTATTCTAACTAAAGGCGACAGGAACGTGTTATCTGTATAAGCTCTGTATGAGAAAAAGAAGGATATTACAAGCAGGATCCCCCCAACGACTTGCAACCATACTGGAAAGTTAATGGTCCACGTGAACCTTTCAGCATCTAAAGGCATAACCACAAACCATATTAAAAACAGCAGGCCAAGTAAATAGACAAGATATTGATCCCATCCCTTCTGATTACCTGTTCCAGGTGCCCTAGTTCTTTCTTCAAGTAACTCAGGGTCTTTACGATACAAGTAATCCGTTCTAGCTACAGAAATTGCAATAAACCATAAACCAAAAAGCCATCCTTCAATCCAGAACCAGTTCCCTGAAAGAAAAAGAATAAATCCAGTCCATATAACAAAGGAAACACATTGCATTATCACTTCGCTCTTTTTAATTGCCACTATAAAATCCCCATATCAATTTGATAGTCTTTTATCTGAAGTTTAAGACCAATGATTTTTAATACATTTTATATAATTTATTAATACATTGTTAAATACTTTTTTATAAGTTAATACTTACAAGCGTGTTTATGAAAATAAATATATAAAAATAGAATTAATTTAACCGTTTTTAGCCCTAATACATTTATATTTAACAATATAATCAAATAAAATGCGTTTTTATAAAAACAAATTCATAACTTTTTGCAATAGAACAAATATGCTTTTTTACCAGATAAAAGGAATCAATCTACTCCGCACTTTCTTTTTATATTCCCCATATCCATCTAATCCTTTAACCAGTGCCTTTTCTTCCCCATTTATTCTTACTGCAACAATGAAAAACATCAATACACCAAGTACAATTCCATATTTAGAACCAAACAGCAGAGGTGCTCCTATAAATAACAGTACAGATCCCAGATACATGGGATGTCTAACAAAGCCGTAAACTCCTGCTGAAATTACCTGCTGTTTTCTTTCTGTTTGTATTCTAACTAAAGGTGACAGGAACGTGTTATCTGTATAAGCTCTGTATAAGAAGAAGAACGATATTACAAGTAAAATTCCTCCAAGAACTTTTAGCCATACTGGAAAGTTATTGGTCCATGCATATCTTTCAGCATCCAGTGGCATAATCAAAAACCATGTTAAAAATACTCCTGCGAGCAAAAACACGAGATATTTATCCCATCCTTTTTGTTTACCTGTTCCCGGTTTCCTGGATCTTTCATTAAGTAACTCATGGTCTTTACGATACAAATAGATAATCCTTGGTAGGGATAATACCACAAACCAGATACCAAAAATCCATCCTTCCAACCAGAACCAGTTTCCTGAAAGGAAAAGAATCAATGCAGGCCACACGAAAAGTAAAATACTTTGATTAATCGCTTTGTTCTTTTCAGCTGTCACTGCAAAGTCCCCATGTTAATTTGATAGTCTTATCTGCCTGAAACTTAAGACGGATAGTTTTTCAGTACAAATTAATACTGAATACACAGTTAAATAGTTTTTTATAAGTTAATAATCACAGGTATGTTTATAGAAACAAATATATAGAATATAAAAGATGACCCAACAGATTTTACCTTTAATAACAACTTATTTAATAATTAAAATTAAGTAATTGGGTTTTTTATAAAAATTACTCATTGTCCATTAAAAATTTCTTCAAAGACATTGCATTAACCATTACCTGTTTTCCGGGTTGTTTATATGCTTTTTGAATATTTTTACCACCTTTGTAAACCCATTCATCATTTTCTATTATAAAAAACCCACCATAATTCTTGGTTCCTATCACAAATATGCCATTATGCCCCACTACGACATGGTCAGGGTTTCCATAGCTTCCAGGAAATTTAACATCGTTAAAAATAAAATAATCCTTTGGCAGCCGGTTTAGGTATTCGACCACAATACTCCCTCCTTTTATTCCTTTATTCCAACTTTTTGCTTTAGTATATCCTAAATTATTAAAACTATTCCAATAACCAAAGCAATTACAGTTATAGAACTAATTAAAAATCTTATCCCAATAAGACTTAAGATCACTCCAGCAATTATTACATTATTATATCTAGAAGTCTTTATTTCGGCATGACCTTGAACCTACAGTTATACTTTCTCTTTCAACTTTTAGATTTTCATTGTAATAATCTTCTAAATTTCATGTGGCTTTAATTTACCACTACAATTTTCACAGACATAATCATCAAAATCTTCGTCAGCTTCATATTAAACTTCACGTTTGTCACAGATCAAATAAGTCATAATAAGAGTTTCTTTTAAATATATAAAAAGAAAAGGATGTATAAACTAATTATAATATATAATAGCTCTTCATTACTAATTTCACTGGTTATTTATCTTAAATTGGTCGTAATCTTATTATTTGAATATTTTAGATAAATTTAGATTTTCAACAGAGGTTAGCAGAGTCCAAAAATACAAGTACCTTTAAAAATAGACTTTTCTTAAATTATTTGATATGTAATATCTGATTTATATGGAATAAAAATTTTATGATAAAATGGATTTCCACCATAAAGAGGATTTAAATGAATAAAATTACCTTAACTGAAGAAAAAGAAACTTTACTTATCCCTTTATTTGGAAAAGCAAAAGAAAACAGGAAAAAACATCCCCTACTTGTTGATAAAAAAGCAGTTGAAATTGTAAATCAAATCGATTACAATTTTAAATCGCTTAAAATTCCTGAAAAGACAAACATGATGATGTGTTTAAGGGCAAAACTCATCGATAACTTCGTTAAAGGATTTCTTTTGGATAACAATGAAAGCGTTGCTTTGCATTTAGGTTGTGGACTTGACAGCAGATACAGCAGAATTGGAAATAATAATGTTGACTGGTATGATGTGGATTTTAAAGATGTTATTGATATCCGCAGGCATTTTTACAAAGAAACAGATAAATATCATTTAATTGCATCTTCTATCACAGAGCATAAATGGTTAAAAAAAGTACCTGCTGATAAAAAACATTACATAGTTATAGCTGAAGGGCTTTTTATGTACCTTAAAGAAAATGAAATTAAGACACTGCTAAATGATCTTAAAAACAGAATTGGTAGTTTTACCCTAATTTTTGATGCATTCAACATTTATACCGCAAAAAAGGTAAAAAATCAACCATCAATAAAGAAAACCGGTGCGGTAATCCATTGGGGCATTGATAATCCTGAAAAACTTAGCAACTGGGGAACAGGAATTCAGTTCATTGAAGAGCAGTATTTTACATCAAATGAAGAAGTTAAAAATTTAGATATTTTAACGAAGATCATGTATAAATTAGCAAATTTAGTTCCGATGGCTAAAAAAGCTCATAGACTGTTAATTTATAAAATTGAGTAACATTCTGCTGTAACTGTTATATTTATCTTTTTAAGTTTTTTACCAAACAAACGGGATCAATCTATATCTTACTTTCTTTTTGTAATCTTTATAACCTTCCAATTCCTCAACTAACGCTTTCTCTTCCCCAATTATCCTTGCCATAATGAAAATTACCATTAATACGCCCAGTAAAATCCCATATTTGGAGCCAAGCAGCACAGGGGCACCTATTACATACAATATTCCACCAAGATACATGGGATGCCTTACAAAGCCGTAAACCCCTGTTGAAACTACCTGCTGTTTTCTTTCTTTTTGTATTCTAACTTCAGCTGATGCAAAGGGATTATCAGCTAAAGCACGAAATGTAAAGAAGAATCCAAGCAATAATAAGATTCCACCAATAACCTTTATCCATAATGGGAAGTTAGTTGTCCATACATATCTTTTAGCATCTAAGGGCATGGCCACGAACCAAATTATAAACAATATTATAAAGATATAAAGCCAGTACTTATCCCATCCTTTTTCTCCACCAGTTCCAGGCCTTCTAAATCTTTCAGTGAGTAATCCTGGGTCTTTAAAATACAAATAAATAACTGTTGAAAAACTTAACACAATATACCATATATTAAAAAGCCAACCTTCAACCCAGAACCAATCTCCGGCAAGAACAAGAAGCAATACTGGAAATAGAAGAATCCAAATAACTGAGAATACTATTTGACCAGAACTGACTTTGTTGTTTTGGGCTGTCATTTTAAAATTATCCTACTTCAAAAATCAACATAGTTACAGTTTAATATTTTAATACAAAATTAAATATTTTTTCATAATATAATATTCAAATAGAAATAAATGAAAAGCCTGTAAATATAAATTAAATCCTTTATATTTTACAATAAGCAATTAAAAAGCAAAGAATAAAAATTAATAAATATAATTTTTAATTAGCTTTTGCCTTTTGCACAAGCCTTTTTCCAACCCTTGTGGTATCTATGGAATAAACTTCTAAACCTGGAATTATAACTCTTACAACAGGTATTTCAATTTCTTCCCGTGTAAGATCTACAAATAAAACATCTTTAAACCCTGCATTTTTTAAAAGCTTTAATGAAGTATCTATATCTTCCTTAAATGATTTACCTGCATGATTTTTAATCTTTGATAGATCAATGACTTCTTCAGATTCGCCAAACCAGTGTTTATTCATCCGTTTCATCCGTTCGTAGCCTGCTTTTCTCATGAAAACAGCTCGAGTAGTATCTTCTCTTGTACCATGAATTTGAGTGGCACGGCTTTGGGCTACTTCTGTTAGAGCCCGCATAGCTGCTATTTCTGGATCTAAATGAGTTCCAACCCCTAATGTAAGTAGTGCAGGGTCTTTTAAAACAGTATCATCTGAAACTGCCGCAATTGTGGCCGCTTCAATATCCGATGTCAAATTTACAAGCTTAACATCGATTCCTTCTTTTTTGAATTTATCCAAAAGTTCTTTGATAAGGGGGTTCTCAATGGATTCAAGATCTATTTCAACGGCTCTTTTTCGTTTAGTTTCAAATACACTCCACGCATCCCTCTCAATAACTTCCATCATGCCATGAAATACAGCTTCTTCTACCCTATTTCCAGATGCAAGCCCATTTGTATTTGATTTAAATAGACTGGTATCGTTTGAAGTAACATAAGGATGAAATACAGAATTAGCCGGCACTAAATATTCTTTATCATCTTTTATATTTACCGCATTTACCCAGTTCAATTCTTCTTCTTGTGGATCAAATGGTAAATTTGGCAATATAAGCGATTTTGGATCCATACATCCATCTATTTCTCCGAAACATGCCGAAATTAAATTATTTTTATCTTCTTCAGAGAGTTCTGCAGAATATCTTTCAAATGCTTCCATCATAGCTGACGCTTTAGCCTGATCTTTTGTAGCTCCTTTTCCGGCATAAATACTTACAGCGCCCTCTGCAGCAGATGGCCTTATTGCAGAATAAACTGGTATTCCTATTCTATCAAGGTGAGTTATTTCAGCTACCCTTGTTACTCCTGCAGTTTTTAATTTATCTTTTACCCAGTTTATGGTTTCTTCTGGAGGCATTGCCCTGTGCGTACACCCAAAATATTTTACTGGAACTTCTTTAAACATAGCATCACTTGAAATTAGTTATATTCACTAATATTTTATACAGATATTTTTATCTAAATTTCTTTCCATCTTCTTTGAATTTAAAATATAGTGGATTTAAATATTAAAAATTGTTCTAAAAATTTAAGGGTATTAATGAATTTAGACACCCCATATTGAATAACCTAACAATATTAAAGCTAATGCCATTGTAGCTATCCATATTAAAGGGTTCCACTTGAAAACCTTAGCCCCATCCAATACAACTAACGGTATTAAATTGAAAACCGCCAAAAAGCTGTTTATTGTAGCCCCTAAAATAGCTATGCTTAAAAGCCCATATTGTGAAGCGATTGGCATGGCCATTAAAAACAGCAGTGCCAGTATTATATTAGTTACAGGCCCTGCAAGCGATATTTTACCGTTTTCACTGGGTTTAATGTTATATCCATGGATATAAACTGCACCCGGTGCTGCAAATACAAATCCAAAGTATGATGTAATTAAAGCCAGTATTAAACCCTGAGCCCACATTTTATATTCTGCCCAGTAACCATATCGTATAGCAGCGAATTTATGGGCTAATTCATGAAGTACAAATCCAAACCCAACTACAACCACCATATATCCAAAATTTGAGATTGTAGCGTTTAAGTCGCGCCCAGTTAAGATATAATCAAAAGCAAGTGATATGACAAGCAGTGAAATTATAATATCTCTGATCTCTCTTGCGGTGAATTTTACCATATTTACAGAATGTAGGTTAATATATAAAATACTTTCTATAGCTGCCTAAATTTAATATTTTTACTTTAAATTAAAAATAAGGCTTAAATTCTTTAAAAAAAGAAGATATATTGTCTAAATTGAAATGTTTATCTAAATCCTCTCTTTATATGCCAATTTTATAAACTCTATTTTAAAGGATGTCCCTTCACTTTTATCAAGCGTAATTGCACCATTGATTTGACCTACTAAAATATTAACCAGCCTCAATCCTAATGTTTCTGTATTCTGGAAATCTAAGCCTTCAGGAAATCCAATTCCATTATCACTTATAATCAGTACGTATTTTTCTCCTTCTAAATGAAGATCAATGTTGATTTTACCTTTTCGACCATCTGGAAAAGCGTACTTTAAACTGTTTGATAGAATTTCATTTATGATTAACCCACACGGAATCGACGTGTCAATATCAAACAGAACATCTTCAGAACTTATTGAAAGTCCTATAGTACTCTGGTCAACAGAATAAGAGTGGAAAAGGTGAAAAGTTAGACTTCTTATGTATTCTATGAAGTCTATCCGGGTAATATCTTCGGACTGGTATAATTTTTCATGGATAAGTGCCATCGACTTGATACGGTTTTGACTTTCCTTAAATACGCCCAAAGCATTTTTATCTTCTATATATCTTGATTGAAGATTTAAAAGAGAGCTTATTATCTGCAGGTTATTTTTAACCCTGTGATGAATTTCCTTTAAGAGTACCTCTTTTTCGTTTAAGGATTGTTTAATCTGTTTTTCATAATTTTTACGCCGAGTAATATCATGTAAAATTACCTGAATTGTACAATTATCCTTCTCTTTTTTTAAAAGAGATAGATATGCATCCATCCAGCAAATTTCACCATTTCTATCAATTATCTTAAATTCAAATGGTTCAACAGATCCTCCATTCATTAACCTGTGCCGAATTTCCACAAATTTCTTAATATCTTCTTCAAACAAAACGCCTAATTCTAAAATTGATTTACCGATTAATTCTTCCTTAGATAAATAAACAATTTTTTTAGTCGCCTTATTGATATCAATAATGTTCCCATCAGGAGATAAAAGTATAATAAAGTCTGGAGAATATTCAAATAGATCCCTATATCTTTTCTCACTCTGTGTGATTGCTTTTTCAGCTTCCATACGTTCTGTTATGTCCCTTGCAACTATCACTGCATAAAAAGTATCCCCAAATTCAACCAAACTTACACTGATTTCTACAGGTATCTCCATGGTGTTGCTTTTTAAAAAGGTCGTAATAATGTTTTTTCTATCTTTGGCTCCCTTATTTTCCATTAAATCAGAGAATAGTTCTTCTATCGGATTTACTCTCCAAGGGATTATCAAATCATTTATTGACATATTAATTATTTCATCAGGGGCATATCCTAACTGCTCCAATGCCGATTTATTTACATCTGTAATTAAACCGGAAGGCATCTCTAAAAGAAAAATTAAATCATTACTTTGATCTAAAAGAGCTTTAAAACGTTTTAGCTCGGCAATTTGCTGCTGAAGTTCTGGATAGTAACTTTTATGAACTGAACGTTCACCAAGGCCAATTATTTTCTCACGTAATGAATCCCAATTATCAGATGCATTAGATGGCATTTACATATCTCCTCTATTTAAAGAGTTATCATTGTATTCAACCATAAAATCAAAAGAAATATCTGTACCCCATTTTACGTATTTAATCAAGATTTTAATCATAAATTCAAAGTGCATTTAATAGCTCCATTATTCAAAGGATGTTATCTAATCTCTCATACCTAAGATTCTAATATATTCAAAGTGCATTTTTAAATATTTTCTCTATATCTTTCTGTTTTGGTCTGCGTGGGTTGGTTACGATACATGAGTCTTCCATTGCATTTCTTGAAAGCTGATGAATATCACTCTCTTTAACTCCAATTTGCTTAAGGGTACGATTAATTCCAATTGATTCTTTTAAATGTTTTAATTCCTGAATAATTGCTGTTTTTTTCTCAAATTTAGTCATTCCACTAAAATTAATCCCCATCATCTCCCCTATACTCTGATATCGCATGGGCTCTTCATTGAAATTAAAATCAATAACATGATCCAAAAGAATTGAATTACATTCTCCATGAGATAAATCTAAAAAACCACCTAAACTATGCGCCATTGCATGAACTGCTCCAAGACTTGCATTAGAAAATGACAAGCCTGCCTCTAAACTTCCAAGCATCATATTTCCACGTAACCCTAAATCATCAGGATTATCAACTGTCTTTGCTAAATTTGACCAGATAAGACCAATTGCATTTAAAGCATGGGTATCTGTAAGTGGAGAACTCGCATTGGAAACATATGCTTCAATAGCATGTGTTAGCGCATCTAAACCTGTACACATTGTCAAATAACTATCCATAGTTGTTGTAGTAATTGGATCAATTAAAGCAACATCTGGAACCACCGCTTTACTTATAATAGATAATTTTACCTTCCTTTTTTGATCCCTAATTATTGCAAACTGTGAAACATCTGCTGATGACCCTGCAGTAGTAGGTATACAAATTAATGGGGGTATCGGATTATAAACTTTATCCACACCCTCAAATTCAAGTATGCACTTATTATTTGAACTTACAATTCCAATACCCTTAGCACAATCTAAGGTACTGCCACCACCTATTGCAACTATAGCATTGCATTCTTCCTTTTTATATAGTTCAGCCCCTTTTACTACCTCTTCTTCCTTTGGATTAGGCGTGACATTTGAATAAATCTCATATGGAATCCCTTCTCCACCTAAAACTTCCAATAGTTCATTTAACCACCCTGCAGCGATAATTCCAGGATCTGAAACTATCAAAACCTTTTGGGCTCCAAAGTTCTTGGCATATCTGCCAGCTAAAAGCCGAGCATCCAAGCCAAATACGATCTCAGGAGCAACAAATTTCCGAAGTTCCATATTTTGAATATCCATAACTCTCCTCACCAGATAATTACTCTTAATCATAAATGCTTAAAAACATCATCAAGATGCAAATTATCTAAATAATCATTGTATAATTCATATATATTCATATATTTAAAAATTACATGTAATCCATTAAATTATTAATAAATAGAGAATTTTAATGATAAATTATAAAAAACACCTTTTAAATTCTATTTAGTCCCATTGAACATAACTGAAGATTTAGGAAGGATTTAAATAAATACAAAGAGATAATTATTAACCTGCAATAATATTTTAAATTTAATAAAAAGGGTATAAAAATGGATGTAAAATGCGAATACTGTCAAATACCAGGTGCTTATGGAAATTTAATATACGAAACAGAGCACTGGATGGTTTTTCTTGCTCCAAGCCAGAGATTTCTTGGAACAGGAGTAGTTGTGCTTAAAAGGCAATGTAATAGACTAAGTGAGCTAAAAAATGAAGAATGGGACGAATTTACGGAAATTGTGGAAAAATTGGAAACCACTTTAACCAAAACATTCAATCCAACACTGTTTAACTGGAGCTGCTTCATGAATAAGGCATATCGTGATGATCCACCAAGTCCAGAAATTCACTGGCATTTTATACCCCGCTATGCTAACGAAGTCAAATTTGAAGGCTTGACCTTTGAAGATCCAGATTTTGGATACATTCCACAACCTATAGAACGGAAAATACCTGAAAACATTATGAAAAAACTAATGGATACAATTAAAAGAAATTTGTAAGGGTAACCGAGGACAAATCATGAAAATAACGGACGAAATGCAAAAAGAAAACATAGATACACTGCTGATTTTAAATCCAAATAATATAAACTATTTATCAGGCTTCAGGCCATCAGCATCCTCAATTTTAATAGTAAGAGATGAGCCTGTACTTTTAACCAACCAAATGGACATGGAAGATGCTCTCTTAAACTCAAAAATTCAGGTTGGAGAGCTTAAATCCCTTAAAGAACTTAAAAAATCACTAAATGGTACCATTGGACTTGAAAGCTCCATGAACATTCAAACATTTGAGAGGCTGAAAAAAGACTCCCAATTTGAAACCAAAATTACAGACATCGTTGAGCGGATGAGAAGCGTGAAAACAAATGAGGAACTGAAAAACATTGAAAAAGCACTTGAAATTGCCGAAAAAGCATTTAAAAGTACTGAATTTGATGACAGTAAAACTGAAAATGAAATTGGGGCAGAAATAGAATATAACATGAGGCTCAACGGCGCGAAAAAAGCCTCTTTTGATACCATCGTTGCATCAGGGAAACGGTCTTCACTTCCACACGCAGATGTATCCGGCAACACCATAGAAAGGCCCATAGTAATTGACTGGGGTGCTCTTTATAACAATTACTGTTCTGACACCACAAGGACCATCATAGAAACTGAAAGACACGAAGAAATATTTGATATAGTACTTGAAGCCCAAAAAAGCGCGATCGCTGCCATAAAGCCAGGTGTAAAAGCTTGTGAAGTAGATAAAGCTGCAAGAGATGTAATTGAGGAATATGGCTACGGGGAATCATATATACATTCAACTGGCCACAGCGTAGGGCTTGAAGTGCATGAAAGCCCATCTTTATCCAAGCGCGACGAGTCAACAATTGAAAAAGGTATGGTTATAACTGTAGAGCCTGGTATTTATCTTGAAGATGACTTCGGCGTGAGAATTGAGGACATGGTGCATGTCACAAATAAGAGACGTGTTTTAAACAAGCTTGACGCGAAAATAAACATTTAAAGATGGAAAAAATCATTTATTTAGCATATATTAAATACAAGATTCAGAATATAAAACGATACGATTGAAAATGGCCAGTATAACAATTAAGATCCTATCTGTAGTGGTTATATTTATTATCATATTCAGTGTAGATTACCTGTTCCTCAGGCAGCTGTTCTGGCAGCGTTTGATAGTCAATATTTTAATTGTTTTGGTGTATCTGGTTATATTTGTTAAATACATGAATACATGAACATTCTAAATTTAATTTTAAGAAAATGAAAATTATTTTGAGTTAATAATGTATTTAACTTCTTTTTTTGGCCTTTTTGCAGGTTCAAAATCAGGATCTATTACTAAAGATTTGTTAAAAAATTCTAAAGCTTCAAATTAACTATAACCTTTTTTTATATTCCAACTCTTTAAATTTTATCTGAAATTTTGTCCCTTCTGTTTTATCCAATTCTATAGAACCGTCTAACTGGTTTACAAGCATATTCACTAGCCGTAGACCCAATGAGGTAGTTACATCTTTAAAATCAATATTTTCTGGCAAACCTATACCATTATCACATATTGTAAGTTCAAATTCTTCATTATGTGAATTAATATTTACTGATAGTTCACCCGCCTTATTAGCTGGAAATGCGTATTTTAAACTGTTAGAGACCAATTCACTTATTATTAATCCGCATGGAATTGCAGTTTCAATATTTAAAAAAACCTGCTCAACATCAATTATAGGCTTAATGTTGCTTTTTGCACCATAGGCATAAAATAAATCATTAACTAAATTTCGGATATACTCTGAAAAGTCTATAGTGACCAGATCGATGGATTGATAAAGCATTTCATGAATCATTGCCATTGATTTAACTCTGTTTTGACTCTCCTGTAAAACATTAACCGCTTCTTTATCCTTAACATAATTGGCCTGGAGGTCAAGTAAACTGGAAATTATCTGCAAATTATTTTTAACCCTGTGATGTATTTCCTTTAATAGAACTTCCTTCTCATTAAGGGACGCCTTAATTTTTTCTTCAGCCTGTTTATGTTCTGTCATATCACGGGCAATGGAAAGGGCTACCTCTTTTCCCCCAAGTTCGAAGATATGGACAGTAACCTCCGCAGGTATTTGTTTTCCATCTTTAGTCATATATGTAACTTCAAATGTAGTATAACCTTTTTTTTGAAGTTCTGTTACGATTTCATGTATTTTAACTTGGCTATTTGGTGCAAATAAATCTAAAGATGTTAAATTAAAGAATTCTTCCCTTGTATAGCCAGATTTTTCAATTGTAGCCTCATTCACTTCAATAAAACGTCCAGGTAACTTATTTTCCCGTAGCTCAGATAAAGTTATAACATCAAGTGCATTGTTAAATAATTCACGGAATTTTGTTTCACTTTTCTCCAATGCATGTTGCCAGTGGCGCTGTTTAATGATCTTATACAATTCGTTAGCCACAGATTGGATTTGAATTACATCATGCTCATTATATTCTTCAATTTTATTTCCCACACCAAAAACAAGCTTAACTTTATCTCCATCAAATACTGGTATGCTCATGAATCTTTTTACACTTACATGCCCCTCTGGAAACCCTTTTGGAGAATTTTTAAAATCATTATAAATAAAGGGGCCCCTATTTTTTATACAGTCGGCCCAGTTGCCGGCCTGTTCAATGGAGTAATGAGTTTTAAATGACGCATTACATGTCCTTAAAGCTTCATCATTCCATGTTTTTAAAATAGTTTTTTGGTCATCTGAAAATATATGAAAAAACCCAATAAAACTGTCTGTGAGATTGACAGCATGATCCAATGCACATTTATAGAGTTCTTCATCTGTAAGTTGAGGGGCACTCTTATAAAGCTCAAGAAGGAAACTCTCCCTTTCTACCTCTTTGCGAAAATGTTCTTCAGCTTTTTTGTGTTCAGTTATATCTCTAGCAACAGTTGAGATAGCCACTAATTCTCCAAAAGTATCTAAAACTGGGGAAAGAGTTACTGAAACATTTACAATTGTGTTATCCTTTTTTTGCCTCAATGTTTCATATTGTTTGACATTTTCCCCTAATTTAACCCTTTCAATTAACTGTTTTGCTTCTCCTTCTAAATCATCTGGTTCCAAAATAGATATGGATTTTCCAAGAATTTCACAAGATGGATAACCGTAAATCTGCTTTGCTCCTTTATTCCAACTTAAAATAATACCTTCAAGAGATTCAGTTATAATAGCATCGTCCGATGACTCCACAGCATTTGCCAAACATTGGATTTTTTCTTCCGCCTCTTTAATCCCAGTAATATCCTTCAGGAAGCCTTCTAAATACTCCACAGAGCCATCAAGATAAACTGCCCGGTATACAAGCTTAACTACAACAATACTACTGTCTTTTCTGTGAAATTTACTTTCATGAGAATTCCATAGATCATCTCTAATTGCCTTTTCTACAAATCTTGAACGATTTTCTTTATCTACATAAACACATTCTGTAAGATCCGTTTTATTTACAGTAGAAATGAGTTCTTCAGGTGACCCGTATCCCAAAATATCTGCTAATTTTTCATTAACTTCGTAAAGCTTTCCTTCAAGTGAAGAATAAAATATTCCAATTGGAGCATTATCAAATAGGCGTTGGAAACGATTCTTACTTTCAAGTAAATCATTTTCAAATACTTCAGGGATATCTACTTCTTTTGTTGACATGTTATCTATTGAAATGTTTTCACAAGTTTTTATAATATAGTTAAACTATTTGTGGGAAATATCACAGCAAAAAACGAGATTTAATAAATTATTATCTAAATGTACTCAAAAATATAACTTTCAAATTAAATTAAAGAAATTAAATAAGTTTTAATTGATGTGTTTAGTTGAGTTACTTATTTCAGTGGTGAATAGTTCAATTTTAATTTAAAATAATCTCTTCAACTTCTTTGCCTCTTTTGCAGGCATCAAAAACGTAGTTTTTGATAGCTGTCAAAAAATCCCTCAAAATCAAAGATTTTTGGCCCTCGAAAACTTGTTTTCGGGGCCGGGGAAACTACGTTTCCTACGGCATGTAAAAATTCTTTGAATTTTTACGGTTGCAGAATTCCATTCCTCAAACATGAAAAAACCTGCGGTTTTTTGAAAGCTACGATTTTCCAGGCATTCGAAATTTATAATTTCGATGCACCAAACACGAAGTGTTTGAGTGCAGCAAAATTCTATGAATTTTGCAAGCTATCAAAAATCCATAGATTTTTGACGCAGCAAATCAAAGATTCGCATGCTCCGATTTTCGACTGCCTTGCAGCCTAATGCCCGGGTATAGATCATTTATTTCCATATTTTATTTGAATGCTGATTCCGAGGATTTTTTAGCCATGTATTTCTTGAAATCCTCCTCTAAATTGTAAATATCTTCATAATTATGGCATAATTCTTCTGATAAGCGTTTTATACTTTTTTTATCCATATCCTTATCATTAACTAAGTTCATTATGCCAATTTGCGTCATTTTGGGAATTATGGGTAAATTCTTCCCACAAATTATTTGATTATCTAAAAATTGTATATCATCCGGACCGCCTTTACCCTCGTTTCTATTAATCATTGATCCATTATCGAATGATGCCCAAATTTGAAGCATGGTGTTATTTACATTTTTTTGTACATCGTGAATTATTACATCGCGCCTGTTGATTCCCCAAAGATCTGTGCCCTCTATCTCAGCAGCAGCACGAATAGGGTTGTTATTAAATGCAGTATAATTTCCTTCCCTGTAATATTGTGGTGCATTGGGCACGCTGATAAATTCTCCATCCTGCATTTTAAACAATTTATTTAAAGTAGTCCCAGTGAAGTAGATTACAAATCCAACATAATTATCCGGGCTTTTGATTAAAAAGTGTCCTACGTCCATGTTGGTTAAGATAGATTGAGCTTTTTGCATAGAATTCTGGCCTATTGCCCCATTTTCCATTATTTGGCCAGCTAGCGACATTAATTCATGGTTATAATTTGATCCAATACCTCCACTGCCCACAATCCAACCATCGCTGGTTATTACAGTATGGTAAAAAAGACCGCCATTAACTTTGTATTGTATTTCGGCGTTTTTTCCATAGAATCTATTTTGCGTGATTATTAAGTCAGCAGGAAATGTTGCATCTCTCCTAAAAGCAACTACATGACGATTACTTGTAACCTGCATTATAACTGAACAGCAGCCCTCATCTAAATCATTACTTATGTTAACTGGCTGTTCCATTTTACTATTTACAGTCATATTGCGCATCTTAATTCCATTTTTTTTTATTTTATTTAAAAATTATTGAAAATAATCATATTGATTAAACATATTCTCTTTTATTTGTAGTTAAATTTGGTGTATATTCTATAAATTTAATACATCAAAAAAGATCCTTAATTTCAGGTATTGATACTAACATCATAATCAATAACATACACGTTAATGTCTTCTTATCTTTTCCAAACATTTTATGTTAGCCCAATATTAGTATTTAACCCCTTCAGCAATTTTTATCAAATTAATGACATTCATGCGGTTTATATGGGAAATTCATCCAATCAATATTTCAGATACCATATTATTTATTATAACTATCGTTAAGTTTATATATATTTTTTCATTAATACAATAAAATAAATAAATTCTAAATTATTTTTATGAAACAGTATTTTAAAAAATATTCACATCTTGAATTTTGTGTTAATGTTAGTGCTATAATTAGGTAAATCATTGATTAAATAAATTAAAATTTTTTAAACACGTTTAACTTAAATTAACCAAGACAATTAATATGAAAATGCATAAACCATGCAAGATCATGGATATGAGCGTTAATAAAATACAGATCAGATTTCAGCAATCATTTAACGAACATATTAATAGTAGTAAATAGATAAGAGAGTTTTTACAGTTTTTTAAATCATAACTAATTGCTGATAAAATGAAAAAGAGGATTTTATGAGCTGGGATTTTTCAGAAATATCAAAATCTTTCCTAAAGGACAATAAAGGAAAATTATTAGTAGAAGGCAATTTTGGCCTAGAAAAAGAGTGCCAAAGGATCATCTCCACTGGCGATCTTGCTTTAACACCACATCCCCCCTTATTTGGGGATAAAACCAAAAATCCAAATATTACCAATGACTTTTCTGAAAGTCAGATTGAGATGATAACAAAACCCTTTAATTCAGCTGAAGAAGCGTATGAATCATTAAACACGATAAACCTTGAGGTTGAAAGAGGTATAGGTGACGAGCTATTATGGCCGCTCAGTATGCCCCCCAAGCTTCCAAACGAAGAGCGCATTCCCATTGCATGTTTTCCTGGTTCTGAAGATATGGAAATATATCGAAAAGGGCTTGCACTCCGATACGGCAAAAAAATGCAGATGATATCTGGAATTCACTACAATTTTTCCTTTAGCGAGGAAATGATTAATTATTTATATGAAAAATTCGGAAATAAAAAAGATAAACGTTTATTTACTGATGAAATACATTTTGGACTTGCAAGAAACTTCCTGCGCTACAGCTGGATCTTAATTTATCTTTTTGGCGCGTCGCCATTCTGCCATCCCACTTACTATCCAGTTATAAAAAAGGAGCTTATGCTAATTCAAAAATGTTGTCCTAATTATGAAGATATTATTGAAAACTGCATCCAATGTGCAACATCTCTACGTGTAAGCAGATTTGGCTATTCAAATAGCAGTCAAAATGAAGATATGTACTTCAATAGTTTAGAGGAATACTCTACAAAGCTCCGTAAGATGCTGTCAACTAAGGATGAAAAATTTTCAAAAATGGGCATTTACAGGAACGGTTCTCAAATACAACTCAACGAAAATATTTTACAAAAAGAAAGCGAATTTTACTCTTCAATTCGACTGAAGCAGCCTATTTGCGAAGGGGAAACTCCTCTAGATGCACTGGAGGAAAGAGGTGTAGAATATGTGGAGGTACGGATTTTAGATTTAAATCCATTTGAGGAGCTGGGTTTAAGTGTTGAACAGATGAATTTCCTTCAGGTTTTCATGCACTTCTGCCTGTTTGAGGAAAGTTCCCCCATCACTGACGATGAGTATGCCAGAATAAACTTAAACCACCATCTGGTTTCACTCATTGGAAGGAAAGAAGGTTTAAGGCTTAAAAAATATGATGGTAGTGAAATTAGCCTGAAATCATGGGGAGAAGAGATATTTGAAAAACTCCAAACCATAGCAGATTTGATGGATAGAGATTCTGAAAATAATAAATACCGTGCAAGTGTAGAAGAAGAGCGTCGAAAACTTTTTGATATATCATTATTACCTTCTGAAAGGATTAAAGTAGAAATGGAAGAAAATGATGAAGATCTTTTAGAATTTGGGATAAGATATGCTAAAAATAATTCAAATATAGCGAGTCATGGCTAATTTTGATTACAACATATATGAGAGGCAAATTATGATAACAAACTACAAACAACTTGAACTTTCAACTCAAATTATCATAAAAGAAGCTTTAAAAAGAAATATTGAAGTTGAAATACTTGATGAGGATGATAACTTCATTCGTCTAAAAAAAGGTAGGCGAGTCGAATACATTAAGCAGGCAACAAAAACATCTGCAGATACATATATAGTTGCCTTAATCATGGAAAACAAGGAAATAACCAAGTTAATTCTCAAAGAACATGGCATCAATGTACCTTCAGGTATAACAGTAAACCACATAGATGAATCTTTAAGCAAATATCCTGACTTTATAAGTAAAGATATTGTGATAAAACCTAAATCCACCAATTTTGGAGAAGGAGTTTCAATACTGAAAGGATTAAAATCAAAAGAAGATTATATAATGGCGGTTAAAGAAGCATTAAGCTATGATAACCATATTTTAATTGAAGAATTCATACCCGGCAAAGAATATAGATTTTTAGTAATCGATGATGAAGTCGCGGCAGTAATGCACAGAGTTCCTGCAAATGTTGTGGGGGATGGAATGCACAACATTAAAGAATTAGTTGATGAAAAAAATAAGAACCCAATGAGGGGTAAAGGACATATAACCCCTCTTGAAAAGATTAACATAGGTTCCATAGAAGAAAATAATCTGTCTTCTCAAAATAAAGATATATCTTACGTTCCAAATGATGGGGAAATCGTATATCTCAGGGAGAATTCCAATATCAGTACAGGCGGCGACAGCATCGATTTTACTGATAATATAGATGATCAGTATAAAAAAATTGCCGTAGACGCGTCAAAGGCAGTAGATGCAAAAATCTGCGGGGTGGACATGATCATCCAGGATGTAAACGCAGAACCCCGTAAAAACAACCACAGCATCATCGAACTGAATTTCAATCCAGTGCTGTATCCGCACAACTTCCCATATAACGGCCAGAACAGACATGTTGAGAAGAAAGTACTTGATCTACTAGGATTTTAATTGTAAAACAGAGTTAAATTAATGTGATTTGTAACTCATATACAGTAATACAGAATATCACAAAAAGATAACTTTAGATATTGCCAATGAAATTAAATACAATGTTCAACAAGCTATAAAAAAATATGAAAAATGTTAAACCAACAACCAAGAATATAGCATCCATAATAATCTTTGTTATTATTCTATTTGCTGTAGATTTACTATTTCTTAGGCATCTATTCTGGGAAAGGCTATTTTTTAATATCGGAATTTTTTTAGTGTATCTGATTATATTTTTTAAATTTATAAACAAATGAGCCGCCAACAATTTTTTCTATTTTATAAAAAAAGCAATTTTAATAGGTTTTGGAAATCACACTGCAAACTTTTAATTTTAAGGTCAAAATGCCTAGCAACTACTTTCTTTTTAAATAACAGTGCCTTCGTTTATATGCCGCTTGTTACAGTTTGGACAGTCCCAGTATTTATCGTCGCTGTCTTCCATTTCAATTACATTTGCAACGCCTTTATAATCACATTCATCACATATTGCCAATTTTTTAACCATATCACTCGCCCCTTAAACGTGTTTTATGATTTAATTCAATTAATAATTTTGAACGTTATTTTATTTATATTATCAGAGTTTCGAAAGCCCTCGAAAATCTGTCAAAATTCGCAGAATTTTGACGCCATGAAAATTTTCAATTTTCGCTGGCTTTGATTTTTGGGGCCCTCGAATGCGGAGCATTCGGGGTCGAGAAAATTACATTTCCTCCGACCTGCAAAAACCAAGGTTTTTGCGGTTGAAAAACTGAAAGTTTTTCAAACATGTGAAAATTTTCAATTCTCAAAACTGAAAAGTTTTGAGTTTACGAATTTTCAATTCGTAATTCTCGCAAATTTCATTTGCGAGTTTGAAAATCGAAGCATGAAAAAATCTTTGATTTTTTCTGCCCCAAAATCAAAGATTTTGAGGGATTTTCAATTTTCACGGTTACGAAGCGTAGCTTCGTAAACATCGAAACAGAGTTTCGATAGTATTCATAAAAGGCCGTAATGTTCCTGTTACAGGTTTATTCGTTTTTTAATTGCACAATTAATATTGATAAAAAATTTATTATTACATTATTGACATAGATTTTCTAACACGGATTTTTAGATCTGTATTAAATAATACAACGTGGAGGTGTAAATTTATGAAAAAACAATTAAGTGTTCTCTTACTGATTTTTATAGCAGCAGCAGGGCTTTCAACTGCAGTATCAGCAGCTCCAGTTACACATACCGCACAAGGGCCAGCTGTCCACAGCCCAAAGCATCTATTCTGTTCTTGGGATCCAATTAAAACGATTAATACCCCCATACCGACCCCAATATGGTGGAGAATGTGGATTATGTATCATTATCCGCCGCCACTTTATAGAATTACCTCAAATGAGCAGCATGTTTTAACCGTATTTAAAAGAGTCTGCACCACTTCACCACCAGTACCAACACCCTATAAGAGATAGAAAAACATAATTACAGGGCAATCAGATTTTAAGGGAAAACTCCCCATCTTTGATTGTTAAAAAACAAGTTATGTAGAAAATGTAATGATGTTAAATTAATTTTAAAAAATAAAGACATTTATCATTTTTCCGGGTTTTTAAAAGCTAAGACATGATAACCACCTTCATTACTTCCAATATTCTCCGGACATATTCCGAAGAAATTCTATGTACCTCTAAAGAATCAGGATCAATATTAGCTACAAATATGGGATTAGAAACCGCTCTTGCCCTCTCTTTAATTTCAAGATCTGCCCCAATAACAGCTTCAACATCGTTTATCACTAATTTCTTTATATCAGTTTCAAAATTAAGTTTTAAATCTGGTACGTCTTTGGCAATAAGAGTTGAAGAGAGTGGAAATGCAGGAAGTTCAGCTGCTAAAATTTCGCCTGTAAACTCAACTATCCAGTTTAACACTGCTTCTGGAAGGTCCCACCCTAAGTCGAAATCTATGTCTAAATCTTCAATTTTAGCCATAAGCCTATTCCTATTATCGAGATAAACCTTTCCCTCCGCCTTTTTAACATCAATACCAATTTCGCCGTCAAACAGGTCTATATTTTTAAAATATGTATCTATTGTAACACCATCTTTCCAGGGAGTTGCCCAATCTGGAATCCAATTAGATGTATCAACGGCCACTTCGGATATAATTCTATATATTAAATCTGCATGTGCACTTAACCTCATGCCTTTAAAGGTAAAAGCAATTTTATTATCTCCCAAGAGGTTAAAATCGGGCATTTCATCAATCGATACTTTAGCGCGGTAATTAAAACTAATTTCTTGAATATCCCATTTTCCCCTTACAAAACCCAGAGTAAATAGTTCTGAACCTAATTCCGCCATATCCGTCAGTGTATTGATAAGGTCTAAAGGCACTGAATATGTTCCATTTATTTCATTATATTTGGGATAAGCTGTATTTTCCCACCAGAATTTAAAGACTCTGTGCATACCTTCTTCAGAGATACCTATAGCTATATCATTTCCATTGCTGAAATCTGAAATCTTTGTTATATCTCCACCAGTATATCCCATTAGATTCATACAAACAGCAATTTCTTCTCCGCTTAGTGTTTTTAAGTTTTCAACGGCTAAATTAAACCCTTTTCCAATTTCTTCTGGCTCACCAATGGTTATGGCTGCTTCATCTTTACCTGCAGGCATAGCAAGTAAATCAGGTGAAGCAGGCAAGGGAGTAGAGAAAGACGCAACTGGTAACCTGATTTTTTCATATTTTTCAAGTAAATTTACCTTTATTATTTCCCCAATTACCTTGATAAATTGATTGATCATATTTCTGGAAAATTCAGGTTCGTCTTTAATGGATACCCTGCCAATTTCTGCATCCTTAGGGTATATTAACACTTCATTACTCTCAAAATTTATCTCTAAATCTGCAAACACAGTGGAATCCAAATCAACCTCTACACCTCCTAGAGCAGTTAAAGATATGTCTAAATTAGTTACTATTTGAATTAAATTATCTTTAAAAGCGTACACTTGTGGAGGCTTATTTACACGAACATCATATTCTACTTCTGTAGATCCAGATACCGCTGCAGATACTGCTGAAGATACCGCTCCAATTTCTAGATCTTCTGAAAATATCTCAGGCAAATCCATAGTCCCGTAAAACCTCATAGATCCTGTTGTATAGAAAGCTGCTGCAATTAACCTGTTCAAAAATCCATTATCCAGTTCAACAACAATATCATACCCTGCAGTCATGCCGTCATTAACCATCTAACCACCACGCTATGTATTAAATTTTTAAATTATTGTATTAATACATTGAGATGTTGATTTGTATAGATGATTTTGATTAGTAAAAAAGCAGTAAAAACGTGAAAATTAGCATTACTAATGATTATATCGCTTAATTCGTCATTTAGTGAACATTCATGACTTAAATCCTTTATATTACGCCCTGTTTGAAAAATTTCAAAAAATTCCAATGAAACAAGGATCATTCTTGTTTCTTTTGGTTTTCAATACACTCATACATAATTAAAATAAGTTCAGATAGTTTTTTTCCAAGCCCTGAACAGCCATATCTATATTCTTTAAACGCTTTATCCTTGAGATATTCCATCGCTTCTTGCCAAAATTATTAAATGTGTTTTAAGTATCTTTGAACCAGATTTTATTGTGATATTTCACAAGATATACAATTTATTCAGGAAAATAAAAGGTATTATTCATTTATTATTCTAATTTTCCTTTTAAGAGGATATTTATCTTCCACTATTATTTGATATATTCCTTCCTTCAAGTTAGTAGTATCTAATAACCAAGTATAATTATGTGCAACTGGAATTTCAATTTTCGCACCTGCCAATTTACTAAGAACATGATATCCATCTTTATCTTTTATTTTACATATTACATCATCACTGTGGAGGATCCTCTCTTTTTCATTAAAGTTTGTCAAAGTAATTCCAACTTTTTCTCCTTGTTGACATTCAACTTTATCTATAGTCCAATCATCTCCGGGCTCACTTTTATTTAAATGTGGTTTTAAATGTATTGAGATTTCAATTGATAATAATCCTAAATATGAAAGTATGGCCAAAATTAATGCATAATAGTGATTAGGAATAATAAAATAAGCAAGTATAATTGTTGCAGCTATTAAAAATACATATATGAAAAGTTTATAACACCATACATTCCTAAAATTATATTGATACGAAATTTTCTCAATAAGTTCTAGATTAAGACGTGCCTCAAGGACTTTAGTCCGTTGTTCTGCAGCTCTTTGTAATAATCGATAGCTTTTCTCAAATAACAACACCGTAAGGATTAACAAAAGAGTAACTCCAAATACAGCGGCTTTAATACCATCAGGTAATGGTGCGTTATCAGGTCCTGTAAATATACTACTAGGTACCAAAATAGCTTGAGCAGTTAAAAGTGCTGTTATGAAACTGAAACCATATTTTCTCAAGTCATATACACGATCCTCAAACTTATCAACTAACGCTCTGCTGATCGCCCATTCCTGAAATTCTAGAGAATTCCAATCATCAATTGCTTCTTTTTCCAGATCAGACTTCATTCTCTACACTTCCATATCGTCCTAATGAATAATATTTATGATGTTTAATTATAATAATATTACTTGCCAATAAAATACCAAAATAAATTCGTAAAATGATATCAAACGAGATATATTCACACAAGATATAAAAATATACATCATAACTCTTTTTAGCTATAAAAAGATAAAAATTAAACAAATACTTCTTAAATTTAATTAATACTTCTAAAAATCATGGAAAAAACCCTTAATTAATTAACTCAATAAAATCAGACCCCAACGAAGTAACATAAAGTTCATTCTTGTTCTTTTCCTCAATTAAACCCATTGACCTGAGATCTTGAATATGCTGATAAAGAGGCCCTTCTGATTGTTTTTTAGTATGTTTTTTAAACTCTTCAACAACCAGTCTTTTTTCAATTCCAGGATTTTCTTTAATCCAGTTCATTATATTCTTTTTCTTGGCTCCAAAAAACCTACCTTTAATTATTGGTAATTGAGTCATTTCTGGATAAATTTTAACAGGGTTAATTGTTCTAAATTCACATATACTCCACAGCAAGTATAGTCCAAATACATCCGGTTTTATAATTGTGCAATATTCCTTATTTTCCTTAAAAAGAGGAGTTATTATTTTAATAAAACCTTCAAAACTTTCATCCATTTCAATATGTTCTACTGGAATTTGACCAATCTCAGATATTTCAACAGGTTTACTTGATAAAACAATTACTTTGTCAGCTCTTGTATCTCTATGAGTTACGGCATTACTGATTTCATCAGCTTCTGTAAGGTTCGTTATCAGGATATTACACGCCATTTCAATCATGTTACTTTCTAAATCCCCTGATATATAAAGAGGCTGTCGTTTTTTTAAAAGTAATTACTTTTTGAGAAAAGATATATTTAAATACAAAAAGTAATAAGAATATGATCAAAATACATCGGCGGTTTAAATGAAGCCTGAAAAAACCACTTTAGTAAAAATTGAGTACAACAAAGAGAAAAACAAATATTTTGCAACTTTCAGGGTTTTAGACCTGGATGAAAAAGAGATAGGGCGAATTATTAGGCATGTTGAAAGGGAAGAGGGACGAAAAGACCTTAAGATCTACATCAATGACTGCAAGGTTTATGTCACAGATTTCTTTGAGGCTGAATCTTTTGAATCAAGGTATCCCCATATGGTCGAGTTTGCGAGGGATGGTATGGTTCCTGAGAGGGTGAAGCCTTCTGTTTTGGATGTAGAGGTTGAGTTGTGTTTGATGGAGTTGGATGTGGATTTTTCGGTGAGGGGGGTGATTTGATTGGGAAGTGTGGGTTGAACGGTTTAAAAAAGATTGAAATATTTTTGAGCTTGGAGAATTAAAAATTAAGACAAGTTTTAGTTTAAATTCATTTTAATCCATTAAATTTAAAACAACAAAGAATTGTATGATTTAATCAATGACTTTTTCAAATTCTCCTTTTCTTCTAAGTCTGGGGTAGTATTTATAGTCTTTATAACTATTTTCTAAAGACATCCTAACTATTCCAGCTTGACTAAAAAACTTATATTTTTCAGATTCTTCTTTAAATTTAAAAGGATCCTCTTTTTTAAGTTTCTCAATCTCCTTTCTTTTCACTTCCTTAACTCTTGAAAGATCAAAAATTGCCAAATATTCTTCAGATTTTTTATATGCATCCAATATTGCCTTAAATGATATATTCTTATTATATTGTTTATTAAATGCCAAAATTTCATCTAATAATTCAGATATACTATCAATATCTTTTATTCTATCTGGAAAATAAAAATCAAGAAATGCTGAAAAACTGTCTAAATTTAATTCCTGATTTAAATCAAAATTACCACTTTCTACAGCTTTTTCAGAAATCTCATCAATATATTTTGACCTATCATCCCTTAAAGAATCAAATTGAATATCTGAATTCTCTAATATACAACTTAATGAATTCAATTTACGCTTAAACTGACGAGGGATCTGCTCTTCCTTCTTGTATACAAGTTTATGCGAGATATCTGCCCATGCGTGCTGTAAAATTGTTCTTACTTGTATTTCTGCCACTAAATCATCTAAATCACGGTAACTAGGTGTTTTTAACCAATCGTTCTTTAATTTTATTATATAATGCCGTGAAAGGTATCCAAATCTATCATCTTTTAATAAATCAACTTTGTCAACGATTTCCAAAATATCAAATTCATTTTCTATTATTGAATATATTTTATCCAAATCCGATGTATAATAACAAATAATTCTCAGACCACATATGTCTTTAATATCATTAAATGGACTATCATATTTTTTTCGTTTAATTTTTTCCAAAAATTTGTCAACATCTTTAATTCTATAAGTAACGCTTAATATATCGATATTTCCATCTTCAAGTAGTTTTTCAAGGTCTTGATTTAGAACCTTGCCTAGTCGATCATGTTCTTTAGAAATTTCTATATACTTTTCAGCATATTTCTCTCTTAAGTTGTCTTCTTCACTTAATCCTTCTTTATCGAGCGCTTTTGGCATTATTTATCCCCTATAAACTACAAGTATCTTTAAAGCATTTTTGGGAAAATCAACGTAACCTATTTAAATAAATTATAAATTTCGTTTTCCCATCCTCTCTTATGTATTATTCTTTCCTTTTGAAGATTTTTATCTAGTATCTCAGCTTTAGTTTTCCTAGAAAGTTCTTTCCAATCTTTATCGAAAACATAGGTAGCATTTCCATAGAATAAACTCTCAAATATGTAAATATCCTTATTTTTGAAGCCAAAAACTATGTAACCATTAAATCCAGCTTCACCAACTGCAGAGAAATCCGGATTAAGATTATGCAAAGTTTGAAGTCTATGATTTACAAAAGGTTGATTACCTTCAGGAATTTCTTTTATGATAGGGCTAAGTTCTTTATAAAGTCTAGACCAAGGTATATGTCCTTCAGGTAGTATACGCCAATTTAATCGTTTGATGGGAACTTTAATAATTTTATTTAGATCTTCTGTAAAAAACTGACATTCTCCAAAAAGTTCTAAAAAAAGATTAATTACATGAAGAATATACTTATTACTTTCATCATATTCCATAATTGGACTAATTAAAATCTTATTTCCATCTGTTGTAGTTGAAATAGTTAATTCAACACTTGGAGGAGACACAGGAGTACGTGGATATCTCTTATATGATCTTTCTCTAAAATCAGTCTGTTCTACCCGATTACGCCCATGTAATTCTGTCCAAGACCATTCAATAACCGTATAAGCAGTTTCCATAGGTTGATCCCTATGAACAATATCTTTTCCATTCGCATTGAATTTACTAATGGGTCCTAAAGGCTTCGGAAGTACTGACTCTCCTATTTCAAGATTTTCTGTAAAACCAGTTTCATTTAAGATATTTTTGCGTTTTTCGAGATCTTCTATGCCAACTATTATTTTTTCACCAGGATCAATGAATTTAATGTTGGATTTAAGACTTCTTATCCGTTTTTTCCCTACTATCATTTCAAACCACCAAAAACAAATTAAGTCATTTCTGTTATTGTATAATTTAGTAATACATATAAATCATACTATTTAACCAAAGAAATGTGACTTATAGCACGATTAATAATATAATAAAACTAAAAATTAATAATTTATCTTTTTTAAACATCTAATTCAAAATTATAGCTTTATTATGAGAATAAATTCATTTTCAGTAAGTCTATAATTATTTTATATAATAATAACTTGCTTAAATAGCACATATGATAAAATTAGAGTATATATCCCCTATTTTTTCGTTAATTTAATATATAACTACATTTTAACCAAATTAGTACAATAAAATAAATTTAATAAGAATATTATATCAAATTTTAACTATTTATAAATTAATTCACCGATAAATTTATTTAATGATTATTAAGAATTTAGTAAATGGTTATATGTATATAAAGAAATTTATAATTAGAAATTTTCGCGCATTAGAATTTTTAGAACTTGATTTTAAGAAAGGGTTGAATATTATTATAGGAGAGAACAATTCAGGGAAAACTGCTATTATCGACGCGTTGAGGCTGTGTCTAAGCGATTTTCAACAACCAAGAGATATTTACTGTTCATCGACTGATTTTAGAATTGATAAATCTGATATAAATTGTGAAAGAAAAAATATTGAATTTGATTTATTTTTTAAATGCGAAAATCATATGGAAACAGTCTGGTTTAGTGATTTACATGTTTTAGATGATGAAGGCAATGATAGCCTCCAATTACACTTTAAATTTGAGCTTATAGATACTAAAATAGACACAAGGGTAAAAAGAACTGTATGGGGTGGTGAAAAAGAAGGTGGAAAAGTTCCCTCCGAAGTTCTTTCTGCATTACGTAATGTGTATTTAAGCGCTTTAAGGGACGCAAATAAGGATTTAAGACCAATCAAAGGGAATATTCTTGGAAATTTATATTCAAATATTAGAATAAATGAAGAAGAGGAACTAGATAAAGAAGAAAAAGAAAATCTATTGAAATTAATTGCAGATATGTTAAATAAAGGAGAGTGGAAAGACTTTATTGAAAAAGGTAGTGATATAATATTGGAACATTTAGAACATTTATCTTATTTAACTCCCGAAAAAAAGCAATCTGTTGATATAGGCTTTGCCCCCTTTGAATTCAATAAGTTTGTTCAAAAGTTAATAATGCAATTACCCGTATATTCTGCTGATTTAATCGATGAAAATAATATGCAACAGTATTTCGAAATCTGGCAGAATGGATTAGGTTTAAATAATTTGATTTATACTGCTGCTATTTTAGGTGATATTAAACAACGGAAGAGCATTTCTAAAGAAGAATATAATTTATTGCTCATTGAGGAGCCAGAAGCACATTTACATCCTCAACTGGAAAATACTTTTTTTAACTATTTAAAGAGATTAGATGAAGACCATGAATTTCAAATTATTGTAACTTCTCATTCGCCGACTATAGCCGCTAAAACTAATCTTAAATTACTAACAATATTACAAAATCATCAAAATAAAATTTGTTCAACACAAATTGAGGACTTAAAATTAGAAGGAGAAAGTATAGAATATCTTCAAAAGTTTTTAGATGTTACAAAATCACAATTGTTTTTTGCTAATTCTGTTATTTTAGTAGAAGGGATTTCAGAAGCCATTTTAATCCCCATTTTCAGTAAAATATTAGTTGATGAACTAGGTGAAAAATATGATATTGAAAGAAATGGAATTGAAGTTGTAAATATAGAAGGTATAGCTTTTAAGCATTTTGCCAAATTGTTTAATTCGGATGATGAAAAAAAGAGGTTAAATTGTAGATGTGCGATAATAACTGATAATGATGAGGATAAAAAGAGTAAAAGTGTCAGAAATCGGGTTAAAAATATATCAAAATTAACTGGTGGGAATTTAGAGGTCAAATTCGCCAAAAAGACTTTTGAATACGAGTTATTTAAAGTTAACAGGAAAAGCAAAGCATTATCAGATGTATTTTTTAAAATTCATCCAGAAATTCATAAAAATATCTTCGAAATTAAAGATAATCCATGTAAACAAGCTAAACTTTTTGCTGAAGCTATAGACAGAAATAGATCAAAATCAAAATTTGCTTATTTATTAGCTATAGAATTAGAAAAAAATAGAAAATCTGCAGGTTTAGTAGTCCCAGACTATATTAAGGAAACTATTGATTTTGTTATTAATGGAACTTAATTGGCAAAAGTCTTTATTCTCAATTATGGTGTTTAATATGCTTAAAGAACTAACAGAAGAACAAAAAGAAATATGTAACACTGATGGAAAGTTAGTTGTTCGTGCATGTCCAGGAAGCGGTAAAACATTTACTGTAGCAGCCAAAGCAGCGAAACTCATGGAAGAATGGAAATATAAATATCAAGGAATCTCTATTTTATCATTTACTAATGTTGCATGGCAAGAAATTGAAAAACAACTTAAATTCTCATTTAACATTAATACTCCAATTAGACATCCACACTTTTTAAGAACTATAGACAGTTTCATTAATAGTTTTATTTTTTTCCCATATGGCCATTTAATATTAGAATGTAAATCTAGACCAATACTAGTTGGAGAACCAGCATATCCTTGGAAATTAAAGAGATCTAAACGAGACCCTTATCAATATTTTGACAAAATAAGTTATGATATAAACGGTGATTTAAACCCAATTGCAAAACTTGATTTTAGGTTTCAGGAATTCAAGCAAAATGGAAAACCTGATAAAAATTATTTAAATATAAAAAGGATGAAAGAAGCCCTATTAAGGAAAGGATATGCAAATCAGTCTGATGCAGATTATTTTTCTATGAAAATACTTGAAAGATACCCTTCTATTGCAAAATTAATAACTTTAAGGTTTCCTTATATAATTATTGACGAGGCACAAGATACTTCTGAAATTCAAATGAGAATTATTGATATACTTATTGAAAATGGACTAGAAAATATAATTTTAGTTGGAGATCCAGATCAATCTATATTTGAGTGGAATAACGCAAGTCCCGAATTATTTAATGAAAAAATTGATACATGGAATGATATTACCATGAATCAAAACTGGAGAAGTTCAAAAAACATTTGTCAATTTACATATTTTTTATCTAAATTAAAAGAACCATCAATTGCAGCCAATGATAAAGTGTCAAATCATCCCCATATTCCTGAAATATCGGCTTATGAAACAGATAATGCCGATTTTAATGACTTAATTAACAGATTTATAGAGAAATGTGTAGATGAAAGTGTCGAATTAAATCATTCTAATGTGGCTATTCTAGCTAGAAGTGGAAATCTAATAAAGGAAATTAATTCATCAAGAAATAATAAATTAACAGCAGAAAACGAGAATAATTTTAATATATGGCGTCGAGAAAGTTATGCTAAAGAACTAGCCTTGGTTAAATATTATTATGATAATTCTAAATTCCAAAAATCGTTTGAATTACTTGAAAAAACATATTTGAGTATGATTAATGATTCTATTTATTCTAACTATAAATTATCTGAACTAATTGAAGAGATGGGTTATTTTAACTTTAAAGAGGAACTTTTTAATTTGATTAAGATTATGCCTAAAACAGATATGTTAATAGGTGAATGGATAGATGAATTCAAAGATAGTTTAAAGGATTATCAAAATATTCCAGATTTAATAAATAAAATAGAAATCAATGAAGAATGCAAAAATTTAAGTTTTGAGAACCTTTTTGGGTTTAATGATATACAAAATAAATATAATTACAATTTAAGCACTGTCCATAAAGTAAAAGGGGAAACTTATGAGGCAGTTCTATTAATTCTAAAAAAAAGAGGAGCTAAAGGAGGTTTCTATAAAACACTACTGAATAATAACGATTTATACCATGAAGAATTAAGAACTGTGTATGTTGGGATTACAAGACCTAAAAAAGTTTTAGTTTTAGCAGTTCCTTCTGAACATCACCAAGATTGGAAAAATTTTTTCTCTGAACAAAAAATTACTGAACAACAAGAAATTGTAGAAGAACAAAAAACTTTGGAATGTTATTTTAATTAATAACTAAATATGAATTAATTATTAATTTCTTCTTTGTTCAATAATTGAATTTATGAGATTATTAAACTTCGTTATAGTCGAGTTTAACGAATTGAATATCCTGTAAATATAATAATTAAATTAAGGAATTAAAGCAGGTAAAGTCAAAGTAATTATTCTACATTCCAATATCTTTCTCCACCGAGAAAAGCATCAACACCTTTTTCTTTAAGTATATCTAAATTCTTTAAGACAGCATCTCCGTGTGTTTCCTGTAAAAAATCCAGTTTATTGCAGGTATGGAATTCTTCACATTCCCAGCAACCAGTAATCTGTTTCTCTTCGCAGCATGTTCTAATTTTGCAGATAGGCTGACTTTCTCTCTTTCTACAACCTACACATTTAATTCCTTTCAAAGTTTCTAAAATCTCTACAAAGTCATCATATTTTTCAAAAACTTCAGAAAATGGATATTGTGCGAAAACGTCAGCATACTTTTTAAAATTAGCATCTTTAAGTTCTTTATCAAGTTCCCCTGCAAGTGAAGCTACTTTATCATGATACATGAAACAATCATCACAATAAAGCCCGCAACAAGTTATCAGTTCTTCCTCTCCATTCATTCTAATCACATCTTCTTTATTTAATTTAACTGAATTATTTTTCTTTCTGATCAGTCTTTTCTCTTGGCTCAAACGCATTTGCAACGCATTTTGATGCGTCTTTCTCTCCAGAAATTTCATAACCAATGCAATCACCCATCTCCTCATCAATAGGCTTGAAGTGCTTGCAGTCTTTACATTTAGGCATTATTATCATCTTCTTTCTTTTTTTTGAAAAAATCTTCATCTTCTTGAAGTTTGTTCATTAAATCATCCATTCTATCAAGTTTTAGTAGGGTAAATCCAGCTTCATCTTTTCTTTTTAAAACCATGAGCTTATCGCCCTTTTCTAAGTCCAAATCACTTCTTAAATCAACAGGAATCGCAATCTGGCCTTTGTCACTTACTGTAACAACTCCATATACGATCCGCATTTTAGAGCATACACCTTTCATTATCAATTCTCCTAGTTTTTAAATAGGATTTATCTGGACTTTTTCTTATAATCTGCTATACCTAATTTATTTCCAGATGGATCTTCAAATTCAGCTGCCATTCCATTATCAACCTCAAATGGTTCATATAGAAAATTAACACCTTTTTCTTTCAATCTTTTATATTCATCTTCGACATCATCAACTATAAACCACATGGCTGTTTTTGCTTTTGGAAAAGTTTTTAAATCTGCCAGCATTAAAAGAGTTTCTTCATTTCCAACATTAAACGCAACTAACCCATTTTCATCGAAATTAGGTTTTAATGATAGACCTAATGTATTTTCATAGAATTCTTTGCTTTCTTCAAGATTTTTTGTTTTAAACCAAAAGCTATCAAAACCATCCATAAGATCACCTCAAAATCTCTGATTTTAAGGCCCTCGAAATTCATAGAATTTCGGGGCACCGAAAATTTTTATAAAAATTTTCGAGTGTTCAGGAAATCCTCAAAAATCTACGATCTTTGGGATCCTCAAGCGCAAAGCGTTTGTAGTCCCAAAAAAATTCATAGAATTTTTTAAGGATTTCCTTTAACTTCCAATTTGTAAGATTATTCTTACTTTACTTGTATTAAAGATTTTTCTTATATATAAATATTATGGAATAAACTATAAGCGACCCTGTAGCTAAATATAGTCGATTTTACGAAGTCAAAAAGATTGATTTTTATTCCAAAATAGATTATAATATTTAATAACCTATTATATCCAAATTAAGAGAAGACTACGGAAAAATCTCCATATTAATATTAAACTAGAGATAATATTCCTCTTAAAATATAGAATAGAAAACTTTTATTAATATAATTCCCATATTTATTATTAAAGATATTTGGGAGGAATTTAAATTGGTAGTTGGAAAAGTCCCCGTAGATGATAAATCATTCTATGTTGAAATAAGTGAAAGAGATGCCTTAATGGCCACTGCTGTTGCAGAAAAAGCCATACCTGGATTAGATCAAATTATGGAGTTTAAAGAGGTAGAAATAAAAGAAAATATATCAGCTATCGCTAAAAGTTTTCATGATGCTTTGAAGCCTATTAAACCAGATGAACTTATGCTAGAATTTGGTATTAAGTTTACAGGTAAAGAAGGTAAATTAATTGCATTACTTGCCGAAATAGGAGGAGAAGTCCATGTTGATGTTACAGCAACATGGAAAAGCCCCTAACTAATCAAATATTTATTTTTTAAAGTTTAATTCAAAAATAACATAACTTAGTTTAAGTCTATAAAGTAACCTCTTTTTTATTTTATTAAACTATACGACGGCTAAAATTAGTCGAATTTAACGAAATATTTTTTATTATGCTTTTTATAGGCTAGAATTAGTTCCCATTATATACCTGCATAATAAAAGCCACAAAGGAACCTAAGTAAATTTCAGAAAATTTAAATGTAAACCTATTACAATACAGTGATAAACATTTAATTGACTTCTTTTTATATATCTAACCTAATTAGTTCCTAAATTAGTCCCAAAATAGAATTAAGGAATTATAAGGTTAAAAATTATATCCAACGTCTTTTCCGGAAGTATATGAGCAGGCTAATTATAATTACAAAATTTGTAAGCAAAACAAGTGGATATGCAAGGGGTACTCCAAGTTCAGGAATAAATTGAAAATTCATACCATAAATTCCTACAATGAAAGTTCCTGGAGCAAATAATACTGTTACCACAGTTAAAACCCTAACAATTTCATCTAACCTTCTGCTCATTGACGAATTATATATATCGCGTATCTCAGTAATTCTACTCGATAATGTGTCAATTCTAGTAACTACTTGAGCTACATGGCTTTGAAAATTCTTTAAAAAAGTGCTGGTTGATTGATTTATTAAAGGTGATTCAGTTAGCTCCATACTATTGATTATCTGTTGAAGTGGGAGAATGTTATACCTAATCTTATCAAGTTCAGTCCTGTATGTATGAATTAATCTAAAATTTTTAGTAGATGGTTCATCCATTATATTTTCAGCTGCCTTTGAAAGATCACCTTCAAGTTCTTTCAAGGTAATTATGTGAGAATCAAGAATAGTATCTATAAAGGTATAAGCTAAATAATCAGCTCCTTTATTTCTAATATGATGTTCAGGGACAGTTAATCTATTCATTACGGGATCAAATGTTTCAGCATTGTCAGGATGTATTGAAATTACATAATTATTCCCTAAAATGATGCTAATCTGTGTTCGTTCTATTCTTGTTTTCTTTTTGACATTTAACGCAATTAACGTTATATAAATATAATTTTTATAATCTTCAATATCAGGTATATAATCCAATGTTAAAACTCTTTTTAGAACATGTTCATTTAAATTCCGGCATTTAATAAGCTTTTTTAAAGATTTATCCTCTGCAAAATAAGTTATTTTAATCCATGTTGTTTCATTTTCTTTAATTTCTGGACACTCACTAAACATTTCTTCTTTGATGTGCTCTTCGTTGTATTTTATGATTTTAATTTCTGTTTTCCCAGTGTTTTCAGTTAAAATATCATGGACCTCATTATTAAATGTTTTAAACCTGGTTTTATGGTTCATTTTTTACACTCTTGATATAATTAAAAAATTATGTGTAATACTTCCTTTATATTTAATATTATATATTTTTATATTTTTTATTGATTTATAACGTCTTTAAATAGGGCAGTATAACCCCTAAATTGTATTTAAGGCTTAAATATTTAATTATTTGATTAAATTTATAAGTATCATTGAATCCATTCAAAAAAAAAGAAGAACTTGAAATTCAAGAAGATCGAATCATTCTAACACTTGCAAATTGCAGGTTCAATTTTATTCACATCAAACATAAATTTAAAGGATACAGCTATTTCAAATAATTGTCACGCGGTTTATATTTATTCTGATAATTTTAAAGAAATCAAACATTTAATCGGCTAATTTTAACTTCATTATAGTCTATTTATTGCCCTAAGGGTCTAATTAAAAATTAAAATCTTAATATCATCATCTAGAATTCAATAAAGTTAGATTTGCTTTGGTTTTTAAATAGTGTATTTCTAATCTTAAGTAAAACTTTAAATACTATGAGATCCTTATTAGTTGCTATGCGTATTGTTAGCATGACAACTAAATGGAGAAATTGTTATGAACCAAAATAATTTAAATGATTTATTTTCTTTATTAACTGAAATAAGAAGAAGAAATTCTTTAGTTATGTCCTTAAAGCTTAAAGAATATGATATAACTCATGAACAGTGGATTGTTTTAAGAACAATCGAAAATAACGATTTTCCAACTCAAAAAGTAATTGCAGATCTGACTAACAAAGGTAAATCAACTTTAACAAGGATTTTAGATCAATTAGAGCAAAAAAACCTCATAGAACGGCAAATAAATGATGAAGATAGACGTTCAATAGTTTTAACTGAAACTGATAAAGGTAAAACCATCGTTCGTGAAATTCATCCCATTGAAGAAGATGTTAGGACTATGATAATAAAGGGAATCTCAGAAGAGGACATTATACAGATTAATAAGGTATTTAAGACAATTCTTGAAAACTTTGAAGAAATAATTAGAGGAGATATACTTGGAAGATAAACTGTGGTCAAGAAGTTTTATCTTGATATTATTGATTACTTTTTTAATATATGTAGGTTATAACATCCTCATTGTTATTCTCCCGCTCCATATATCAAACATTGGGGGAAATTCCACTGAAATGGGATTGATAGTTAGTTTATTTGCCATAGCCGCTTTAATGTCAAGGCCAGTAGCCGGTCATTTACTTGATAATCATGGAAGAGAAAAAATTTACATATTGGGACTGATCTCAATAGCAATTATTACGGCATTTTTCTGCTTTCCTTTAGCTATTATTTTGTTATTGAGTATTCGTTTTCTCCATGGTTTTGTTTGGGGTATAACTTCAACTGCAAATTCTGCTTTAACAGTGGATGTAGTTCCTAAAGATTTAATGGTTCATGGTTGGAGATATTTTGTCTTTGCCCAAAGCTTAACTATGGCAGTTGGCCCTATTTTAGGTTCTTTTGTCATGCTAAACTTTGGCTTTACTTCAGCGGCAATATTAGTTACATTTATACTGGTAGCCTGTTTGGTAATGTCTAAATTAATAAAATATCCTAAATTTGAAAAACCAGAGCCAACAGTTGAAAAAAAATTCAGAGACATGTTCGAAAAGAATGCGCTATTCCCATCATTATTAGCCACATTAATATTCATGACATTAGGTTTTGCCATTACATTTATAATTATATACGGACAGCAAATCGGTGCAAATGGCAGCTTATTCTTCATTGGATTTGTTCTAATGATCCTGCTGAGCCACCCCATTGAAAATAAACTCCACCAGAAATACGGAAATAATGCCATTCTAATTATAAGCCCCATCTGTATCATCATAGCACTAATTATAATGTCTCTTGCAAATGGGCTTATACATTTAATAATTGCGTCATTGTTCTATGGTTTTGGCTATGGAACTGTTATTCCAATTTTACAAGCATGGGCTGTAAATGCTTCACCTGAAGACCGTGTTGGCGCTGCAAATGGAACATACCGGGCATCAATGGATGTAGGAGTCGCCCTCGGTGCATTAATATTCGGTACAATCTCAGGATACATAGGACTAGCAAAAACCTTCGGTCTATCTTCAATATGTATGGCTGCATTTTTAATATTGTACATATCCAACATGCATCTAAAAAAGAATAAAATCCCTTCTTAAAAGACAGTTTAATCCATCTTTTAAAAGTAATTCCATTTTATCTTATTACTTATTGAGGTATGGGAGAGCGATGGATGGCCTTAGATTGAACTTTATAAGTAGATATAATGAATTCACGTAGTATAAATTAGGAAAACTTCATTATATAACAACTTACAGTTAAAAAAATCGAGTTTAACGAATCAAATTGGAACATAATAGTTACGAATAATTAAAAATTAAATTTAAGTATTATTAAGTACTTAAATAATGTATATGGCAAAAGTTATTTTAGGTTTGACAATCTCATTGGATGGATTCGCCGAAGATATTAATGGCAGCGTTGGCAAACTTTATCCAGATCTGGATACACTTAGAGAAACAGAAGTCTTGAAAGAATCCATAAGTTCTACTGGCTCCGTTGTAATGTCAAAAAAAGAATTTGCTATGTCAGAAGACCCTGATTGGATGGCAGATAATTACGAGTATCAAGTGCCAATATTTGTTTTTACAGATAAAGCACCTGAAAAGCATCCAAAAGAAAATGAGAAGTTAACCTTTACTTTCGTTACTGACGGTATTAAAAGCGCCATCATGCAAGCGAAAGCAGTAGCAGGCGAAAAAGATGTTACCATTATCGGCAGCACAAGCACAACTCAACAATGTATAAAAGCAGGATTAGCTGATGAACTCCATATCGATATTATACCCCTATTTCTTAAAAAGGGGTATAGACCATTTGAAGATATTGGCAATAAATCGGTTAATGTGGAACGAATAAAAGTAGTCGCGCTTCCAGCTGGTAGAACGCATCTCAGATTCCGTTTTGTTAAATAAAACTCGCAACCCCAACTTTAGATTATAAATTATACCTATTCATTTTACTTTTTAAAATATAATGACAATGTGGCTAAAGACTGTTAAATTTAGCGAAATATTTTTTTATAGGTCCTAAATTAATTCCCATTAAAATTCAGCTAATTTAATTATCGCCTTTAAAATCATCCATTTTGTAATTTTTTTGTTTTATTTCTTCATTTAATGTTTCTTCCACTTCATCGGCCATTAGAAGTATTTCTAAATATTTATCATTATCATGGAGTTTACGTGCACTTTCTTTGATTCTATTTATATTTTCAAATGATCTCTTAAATTCATCGACTTTTGTTGGTTTAAGACGTGGATCCTTATTTGCAAGTAATCTTAATTTTAAAAGTACAAACCAGAATTCTTCATTTTCATAATATTCCATAGTATCAACATATTATTTAGTTTCAAACATTTTGCTGCTATTTAATATGGAACTTATTTTATATAAATATAATACTATTTTGTATATTAATAATAAATAGGGAATATCACTTCAATTCAGCTTTTAAATATCGCATGAACAGTTAATTGGTTTTCTTTTACATATCTAACTAATTAATTTTTATAAAAGCCTTCAAATTTTTTTTAAAAATTTGGGGTTCGAAAAATCTTTTAGATTTTTCTCAACCTCCAAAAATTTTCTATTTTTGGGGTTCAGGAAAACACAGTTTTCCTTCAACCTCCAAAAATCTTCGATTTTTGTGGCATCAAAATCGAAGCAATCGAAAACCGGAGGTTTTCGATGTTTGAGAAATGAAGTTTCTCAACCGTGAAATTATAAATTTCGCAGGCGTCAAAATTGAAAATTTTGACAGTTTTTCCTTCAACCTCAAAAAAACAGTAAATTATGATTCTCCTAATCTTGTCTTAAAAAACCAGGTAAACTACAGTGCCATGTGGCTAAAAATATGAGAATATAGTGAAATGATTTTCTTTACAGTTTAAAATTAGATCTTAAAACCAACGGCATTAAAAGTAAATAAAAAAAGAGAAAATTATTTTTCCCTTGTTATCCCTTGAGCAGGCAGCTTTTCTTCAGAAGATATGTATTCATAAATGAAAGCTGCTAAAACTGCCCCTACAATAGGGCCAATTATATATATTGGGAAATAATTCCACAGGTTATTCCCTGCCAGAATATAATCACCTAAATAAGGCCCAAAAGTTCTTGCAGGGTTAAGTGAAGCTCCAGAGATATTACCAACTGTGGTGATTACTGCCGCAACAGTAAAACCTATTGAAATCCCTGCAAATCCTGGAACGGCTCTCTTATCAACACCAGAACCCATTATTACAAACATCAATAGGAATGTACCTATTGTTTCAACCAAAATTGCCTGATAATAGCTTATTCCTTCAAATGGAGCTGTTGCACCAAGGCCACCCACTGTAACTGCATTTATCCCCACGCTTGCAGCAAAAAGGAAACTTGCAAGAGATGCCCCGATAAGCTGTGCAATGATATAGGGAACAACTTCATTTCCTGGAAATTTTTTAGTGGCCCAAAGAGCAATTGTAACTGCAGGATTTATATGGCAGCCTGAAATATGGCCTATTGCATAAATTAAAACAACTATAGTTAGCCCAAAAGCCAGACCTATCGCTAACCAATCACCTAAACCTCCTAAAGCACCAATTCCAATATTAAATGCGTTAGGTACGGCGGAACCTTTGCTTATCATTAAGGTTATTGCTGCAGCACCTGCACCTACAAATACAAGGAAGAATGTTCCTATAAGCTCTGCTAAAAAACGTTTTCTCAGCGAGATCATGCTACCACTTCAATCACTTTTATAAGCTGCATAACACCATTCACACAACATCCGGGGTAATGGTTTTTCATGCTTTTTACTGGGAAAAGGAAATCCCCCTTCCCATATTTCAACATCTTCACGTATCACATGATCCATACACAGCCCCATACCACAAACTATACAAATTGCCACAGCGTCTGAATCTTTACCTTCCAATGCACACATATAACATTTCATTTTCTGCACCTCTATAAAAAGATAAGTGAGTTATACTGCTTCTTTCCACTGGCAGTATGAGTGTCTGAAGTCAACAAGACATGCTGAAGCGCAGTTTTTACATGCCCTTACTGGAGATGCAGGAGTCTCTTTATGTAGCGCTATAATGTTGGTCATCATGGTTGCAGTTATTGGTTCACTGGTAATCAAACATGGATAATCCGCTAATCTCATTAAAGAGGAGAATCTAACTGTTATAGCGCATGCAGGATAGGTGTATCTTTGAGGATTCATTATAACTTCATTTTTATCTACTGGATCTAAATTTACTTTAAATCCTGCTACTTTTGGTTCTAATGGTCCTTCACTTCCGTTTTTCATTCTTCTTGCTTCATCCAAGCTTTTCCATCCTCGGTAAATGGTGTCCATGAAGTCACAGTTGTGAAGTTCTGCT
>JAEZKE010000153.1 GCA_023436175.1 Methanobacteriota archaeon | reverse complement strand
ACCTTTCACATGTGTGAGAATGATTTTTATGTATATGGGTGTAGGTCTATCAACGATACAGATAAACTTTTCTATTTATTTTTTTATACAAAGTTTATATATGAGAACATTGAAGGCCTGCTGTTTTCCCTGTTGAGGGATATTTATTTAATAAAAATATTGTTCGCCTTTGTACTTAATAAAAATACTCATCGAATTTCATTTTTAATATTAAATATTGCAAAACTATTAACAGTCTCTCTTTTCATAGTCAAAATACATCTTAATAGTAATAAAAATATATTAATTAATATTATGGAGGTGATTTTATGAAAAATCCGCCAGGTAGTATAGATGATTCAAATCCTGTAAAACAGACACATGATAGTATAAAAGAAATATGGGGTCAAAGAACTCCTCATAAAGGAGAATGGCCTGTAAGAAAGGACGAAAGAATTCTTGAAGAACCTGATGAATGGATACAGTCAGCATGTCTTTTGTGTTCTAATGATTGTGGTTTAGATATTGGTGTAAAAGACGGTAAAATAGTAGGTGTTAGGGGGCGTGTAGAAGATCGTGTAAATAAAGGTCGTCTTGGGCCTAAGGGACTTCATGGATGGATTGCAAATCAAAGTCAGGATAGACTTACAAAGCCTCTAATGCGAAAAAATGGAAAGCTTGAGGAAACAAGTTGGGATGAAGCAATGAATCTGATTGTAGAACGTTCCAAAGAAATTAGGGATAAGTATACGGGTAATGCATTTGGATTTTATACTACTGGGCAGTTGTTCATTGAAGAATACTATAACATTGGAATTATTGGTAAAGCAGGTATTGGAACTCCCCATATGGATGGCAATACTCGTCTATGTACAGCTACTGCAGCTCAGGCATTAATGGAAACGTTTGGATCAGATGGGCAGCCTGGTTCCTATGCAGATATAGACGTTACGGATGCAATATTCTTAATGGGCCATAATATGGCCTCTCAACAAACTGTTCTGTGGATGAGAATTTTAGATAGACTTGCTGGTAATGACCCTCCGAAGTTGATTGTTGTTGACCCAAGAGTAACGTATTCTGCAGAGAAGGCAGATATTCATTTAGCCCCTAATGTAGGCACAAATGTTGCTTTGATGAATGGAATTCTAAGTTTAATGATTGAAGCAGGTAATATAGATCAGGACTATATTAAGGCACATACAACTGGTTTTGAAGGGTTAAAAGAAATAGTTTCTAAATGGACTCCTGATAAAGTAGAGAGTATTACTGGAGTGCCAGCAGCTCAATTAAAACAAGTTGCAGAAATTGTAGGAACTACTCCTACCTTATTTTCAACTGTATTGCAGGGAGTTTATCAGTCAATGCAGGCGACTGCAGCGGCATGTCAAGTTAATAATATGCACCTCCTTAGAGGATTGATTGGAAAGCCAGGATCGGGAATATTACAGATGAACGGGCAGCCTACAGCACAAAACACTCGTGAAACTGGCGATGATGGGGCTTTACCTGCATTTCGTAATTGGGATAACCCTAATCATATAGCAGAGCTTGAAAAACTTTGGAATGTGGAACATGGAACAGTCCCAGGATGGGTTCCTCCAACTCATGCTATGCAAATATTCAGATTTGCAGAACAGGGCTCAATAAAAATGCTGTGGATCGTAGCAACAAATCCTGCAGTTTCATTACCTGAACTGGCTCGAATTAGAAAGATACTTTCCAAAGAGGATCTTTTCGTAGTTGTAAATGATGCTTTCCTTACAGAAACAGCTGAACTGGCAGATGTAGTGCTGCCTGCAGCTTTATGGGGTGAAAAAACAGGTACATATACAAATACAGACCGAACAGTGCATATTTCATATAAAGCAATAGATCCACCCGGTGAAGCTAAGTCTGATCTTGACATATTCCTTGACTATGCAAATAGGATGGAATTTAAGGATAAAGATGGAAACCCTCTTTTAAAGTGGAATGATCCTGAGAGTACATTTGAAGCGTGGAAAAAATGTACAGTGGGTAAACTAGTTGATTATACTGGAATTACTTATGAAAAACTAACTGGTGGTTCTGGTATTCAATGGCCATGCAATGAAGACCATCCTGAAGGTACAGAACGGCTTTATTGGGATAGTAATTTCAGGACATACCCTGATCTTTGTGAAAATTATGGGCATGATCTGGTAACTGGTGCAGTTGTATCACCACAAGAGTACAGGGCAAAAAGTTATAATGGTAAAGCAATTTTAAAAGAAGCAGATTATCGGCCTCCCCATGAACTACCTGATGATGAGTATTCTCTATGTTTAACTACTGGACGTGTAGTATATCACTTCCATACACGTACTAAAACTGCAAGATCACAGGAACTAAACAATGCAGCTCCTGATGTTTTTGTACAAATATCTGAAGAAGACGCTGAAAAATATAGCATAAACGAAGGAGATAAGATTGAGGTTGAATCAAGGAGAGGTAAAGCACAAGCCCCTGCCTTAATTGGAGCTATTAAGCCAGGACACATTTTTATGCCTTTCCATTACGGTTACTGGGATAAACCAGGACGTCCAAGGGCTGCAAATGAATTAACCATAACTGAATGGGATCCTGTAAGTAAACAGCCATATTACAAATTTACGGCAGTAAAAATTAGGAAAATCAAGGAATACGGATGGCCTGAAGAATCTGAACATAAAGGATTGGGGGAAAAAATCATAAAAGGAGTAAAAAGCATGGGGAAAATGGGCTCTGATGAAAGGGGCCAGATAAGGCCTGTACAAGAAGAAAAAGTAGTGGAGAAAGAGAAGGAAAAAATTCATGTGGCAGATTATATAGGGCTTGTGCATCAAAGTGAACAACAACTTGAACAGGCATTTAAAGACGTAGCCGAGCATCACAAGGATGAACCTGATGTTTATTCTGCATGCAACTTACTTGCATCATGGTCTAAAACTCATTACAAAATGATTGAAAAGTTCAAAGATCAATACGCTGAGCATAAAGAAAGTGAACCTGGGAATTTAAGAAAAGATATTTTCCATGGCCCTCGTTCGGGAGGTATAGGTCTTGTACGTGACCTTCATGATCTCTGGTTACTTGCAAATGAAAGCCATATATCGTGGATTGTCTTACTTCAAGCTGCAAAGAGTTTAAGGGATAAAGATCTTGAATCAGTATGTGAAGAATGTGACGGGCAAAACAGGCGCCAAATGGCTTGGATTTTAACACGTATTAAACAAGCTGCTCCTCAGGCACTTGTAGTACCATCTTAAATTAATTAAAAAAGTGAATTGATATTCTATTAAACATAATATTTTAAAATAAAAAAGTGTTTTGTGGGAATAATTTCCCACTTTTATCTCCTTCCTTGTCCCCATGCTTTCTGAACATCAGTAGGAGAGTTAAATTGATCTTGTGGTAATTTTTCTATAGTTTGAATTACATCTTGACTTGCATTATTCTGTTTTGCTTTTTGTACTAAGTCTTGTTTACTTGCTGGGTAATTCATACCTTTTAAAGCTTTTTCAATTTCTACAGTCATTCCACCACGTTGTGCCATATTATCACCTCGTTTTTCATATTGTTATCTAAATGACAAGATAACCTTGAATAAGTTATTAATAAATGTTTATTTCTTAAAATAACTAATTAAGTGCGATTTTAATTTCGTGGCTGTATTTAGGTTATACTTTTGAATATCCTACTTTAAAAATATTACTACTAATTAAGAAAAAATTATTACTACTAAAATTCAAATTATTATAAAGAAATTTTTAAAAATTTAAATTCAATATCTCTTAGATCTCAAAAGGCGCATTTTAAACTGCTTGAATATTATTTAAATTTTTAAATGTCAATTTTAAACCTGTGAATCCTAAATTTTTGAATTTTAACTTTAGGAGGCGATAATTATGGGAATTTTAGATCCTTTAAAAAAAACAGGGGATTCAGTCGGTAACTGGACCGCAAGGATCCCAGATAGTATTTGGGCACCAATTATGGGCGGATTTCTAATATTAATTGCGGGAGTTATAGGTTTGATCGCAGGTCAACCATGGCTTTTTCCAAGCCTTGGACCAACTGCCTATTTACAGGTTGAAACACCTGGACTTAAAAGTGCCCATTTTTACAATATTTTAGTTGGTCATTATGTTGGAATCGCCGCAGGATTAATTGGAATCGCTATTTTTAGTTTATGGACCACTCCTTCAGTTCTTGTAAGCCATCAATTACTCCCTGGATGGGTAGGGGCAGCAGCAATTGCCATTTTCCTTACTATACTTATCAACATGTTTTTAAGATCTTCTCACCCTCCGGCAGCAGCTACAACTCTTTTGGTATCTTTAGGAGCTTTTAGGACACTTTCTCAAATATCTGCATTAATTGCAGGTGTCTTGATTATTGCAGTTGTTGGTGAAGTACTTAGAAGAATACGAACTGGGGGAGGAAAGCCAGGTTCTTCTAAAGATAAATCCTAATCAAAATGTAAATTTTTAAATTAATTAATATTACTATATTCAAAATATATATTACAAATTAAGAATAGAAATACTCAAAAAGACATGGAGGTATTTTAAATGGCAGGATTATTTGACATGTTAAAACAGGACCATCATGAAGTTACAAACATGTTAGAACAGGCTATAAAAAGTAAAGACCCTTCTCAGTACCCAAAAGTAAAAAAGATGTTAGAAGTGCACATGGAGGGTGAAGAAAAGTTTTTTTACCCTATTTTGAGGAATAAAGATAAAGAGGGAATGCTTGAAGCTTATGAAGAACATGAAGTAGGTAAAAAATTGCTCAAAGAAATAGATAATACTCAAAGAGGAAATGAGAGATGCATACCAAAAATAAAAGTTCTAAAAGATGTACTGGATCATCATATCGAGGAAGAAGAGTCTGAAATCTTTGATGAAGCGCGAGAAGTGCTGAGTGATCAACAGGAGCAAAAAATAGTTCAGCAAATTGAAGAACTTAAATCACAAAAAATGTAAGTTGTACAAGAAATTGTGGAGGGGATAATATGGCAGAAAATAATGTTTATGAATTACTAAAAAATGACCATGATAATATAAAGAATCTTTTGAGGGAAACGATACAAAATAAAGACCCTTCACAGTTTCCTAAAATCCAAAAAGAATGGGAATCCCACATGCTGGGAGAAGAAATATATTTCTATCCAGCACTCAGGAAAAAAGAGTCATTCATGGTCCTTGAAAGATATGAGGAACATGAACTTGGCAAAAAATTGATCTATGAACTGGATAAATTAGATAAAGATGATGAGCACTGGATGCCAAAAATGGGAGTACTTCAAGAGATTATAGAGCTTCATATTGATGAAGAAGAGAAAAAAATATTCCCTAAAGCAAAGGAGATCATAAGCAAAGATGAGGAAAGGCGTATACTGGATAAAATAAGAGATGAAAAATCAAGGTACGTGAAATCTTACCTTTAAATTGAATATATGAACTATCTTATCTATGAAAAATTAATTAGAATTAAATTCATTGTTTTTGCACTCACCTTCCTAAATTTAAGTTTATAAAATAAATTTAAACCCATAATTTTATTTTTGAATTATTGCTGGAATGTAAATATTTTTTATTAATATTTTCAAAAATTATATTACAAATTAAAAAGAAAATAATTTAAAAAAATCGAGATTTAAGAAATTCATAGAATTTCTGAATTTTCGAAAATCGAAGATTTTCTTTGAGTATTTTAACAGAATTGGAGGTGATTCTATGGCAAGATTATTTGATATGTTAAAACAGGATCATCAAGAAGTTACAGGAATGTTAAAACATGTTATAAGAACTAAGGATGCTGATCAGTTCCCACAAATACGAAAAATGTTAGAAACGCACATGGAAGGTGAAGAAAAATTTTTATATCCAAAAATCAGGGAACAGGATAAAGAAACTGCTTTAGAATCTTATGAGGAACATCACGCTGGTAAATTAATACTCAATGAACTGAACACAACAGGCAAAGATGATGAAGCGTGGATACCCAAAGTAGAAGTCCTTAAGGACGTACTTGAACATCACATTGAGGAAGAAGAATCTAAAATATTCACTGAAGCAGACCAAATATTGAGTAATGAGCAGGAAGATCAAATTGCACAGCAAATTGAAGAACTCAAATCTCAAAGAATATAATTTAAGAATAGTAATTGGTTTAGTTTAGTTATTAGGGAATATTATACGCGGGGGTATTAATATGGCTGAATTTAACAACGTTTATGATTTCTTAAAAAATGACCACAATGTGGTAAAAGGACTGATAAAAGATACAATAGAAAAGAGGGATACAAAGAATTTCGATGAAATTAAAGCCCAATTAGAGATTCATATGATGGGTGAAGAAAAATATCTTTATCCTGCATTAAGAGAAAAAGATAGAGCAGAAATGAATAAATCATATCAAGAACATCATGTAGGTAAATTAGTTCTTCATGAGCTTAAAAAGACCAATAAAGACAATGAAAGATGGATACCCAAAATGAAAGTGCTCAATGACATATTAGACCATCATATAGATGAAGAGGAGAACCAAATTTTTCCACGAGCAAGAGAGTTACTTGACAGGGATCAGGAACAGGATATATTTAAAAAAATAAAACGATCCAAGTCATTGATGGAAAAACAGCCAATGAAAAAGATTTTAGAAGTAAGATGATATTTAAGATCATAATTTTATTTTTTTATCTACTAATTAATCTTATTAAGGGTTTTAAAAGAATTTTATAGGTTTAACGAGTTAAACTGAGATAGAATATAAATATTAAATCTATATTTGTGTTATAGTTTTATTTTTAGATACTATTTTTCTGAAATTATATTTGGTTGTCAGATTAAATGAAGATATAATTATTCATTAGTAATACTTTTTATAAGTATAATAATAAATTTTTAATAGTTTAGACATCTTAATTATTGATAGACGTAATATTTTTTAGACTTGCACATATAATTGATTCGTTTATGTAATGCCTAAACTTCTTTTTTTAGAAAATTGCGTCTAAACTGATATAAATAAAATTGGAGGTAAATAAATGTGTCCGTTTATTAATGTAGGCAAAGAAAATTCTGGTGATATAAAATTACATTATGAAGATTATGGTGAAGGACAACCGGTAATTTTAATTCATGGTTATCCATTAAGCGGTCGTGCATGGGAGAAGCAAATACCTGCACTGCTTGATGCAGGTTATCGTGTTATCACTTATGATAGAAGAGGCTTTGGAAACTCTAGCCAACCTTGGTCTGGTTATAACCCTGATACATTTACTGAAGACCTGCACAAGCTTGTTAATGAGCTAGATTTACATGATTTTGTATTGGTTGGTCATTCAATGGCAGGCGAAGAACTTGCCCGTTATATTGGAAAATATGGAACTGAAGATGTGAGTAAGGTTGTTTTTATTTCTGCAGTTACCCCTTTCCTTCGTAAGACTGATGATAATCCTGAAGGATTAGAGGAGAGTCTTTTTGAGGAATTTAAGAACTCAGTTACCGAGGATCGACCGGCATTCATGACTCAATTTTGTATGGATTTCTACAATATGGATGTTCTTAAGGGTAAGAAGGTCAGTGAACAGGCATATCAGGCAATCTGGAACACTGCAATTGAAGCTTCCCCAAAAGGGTCAGTTGATTGTGTAGAGACATGGGGAACAGATTTCAGAGAAGATCTTAAACGTGTTGACGTACCAACCCTTGTAATTCATGGTGATCAGGATCGTATTGTTCCTTTCAAGAATTCAGGAAAACGTATGCCTGATTTTGTGAAGGGCAGCAAATTAGTAGTAATAAAAGACGGACCGCATGGCATCGCATGGACACATAATGAAGAGGTTAACCGTGAACTCCTGAACTTTTTAGGGTAGAAAACTAGCGTTGTAGAGTTTATAGTCTCCAATTTGAGAAATACATTGAAATTTTTAATTAATTAAATTCTATTTTTTTCAGATGTTTGGTAGTATAGCAGTTTAATTCAGTTATACGTCAAATTAAGCTTTAAATCATTTAAATTCTTTGTAATCTCATACTAAAAATAGTAATATAGGGAGAGTAACCATACTGAGTACTGTACTTAAAAATATGCAGGCTGCAGATACTTTTATATCAAGTTCATATGTAATGGCCAGAACAAGAGCAAGCATCGCTGAAGGCATTCCTGCTTCTAAAACAGTAACTGATTTTTCAAGTCCGCCCATGCTTAGAAGCATGACGATTATAAATGCTATTAAAGGAGCAATACCTAATTTTATAACAGATACTAATGATGCAAGCCCAATATATTCTTTAATTCCTTTAAATTCCATAGATAATCCTAAGGATATCATTATAAGAGGTATGGCAGCGCCGCTTAAGTAAGTTAATGTTTCTGTAATTACATATCCCAGGGGAATGTTTAAAAAGTTCAAGAGAAGCCCCAAAAGGATTCCCCAAAGTGGGGGGAATAGGAGTGATCGTTTTAAAATATCGGAGTATTTTCCACCTAGCATTAACAGGAAGAATATCCCAAAACTTATAAAAAGAATCATGGAACCCATATCATAAAAGATAGCTCTTATAAATCCATCTGTTCCAAAAACACCTAATACTACGGGATAACCAAGAAAACCCGAATTAAAAAGGGCACAAGTCGATACAACACTCCATTTAGTTTTATCTGGATACTTTTTAATCTTTAAAATTAAATAAGCAATTAAACCTGAAATTATCCCAACTGATATGCATATAAGCGGAATTGGAGTTATTAGTGGAAGAATAGATAGATTTACTTTGTATATTGCAAGAAATATTAGTGAAGGAATTGCGATATTTATTACAATTTTATTTAGAGATACTGCATCTTCTGCCTTTAAAACGTTGGTTCTTTTTAGGACATAACCAAGAAGAATCATGGCTATGATGGGGATAATGGTTTCAATTGAGTTCATATAATGCCCTTAATATTATTAACACGAATAAATACTAATTTAGCTTATTTTAATGTATTTGAAAACTAAAAACAATTATGACCTTGGGTAGGTATTATATTATAAATTGTGAGTTATCATTAATAAATTGAACGTATTATACGGTTTATATAATCATATTTAGCAAATCCAATGATTCTTTTAAATTTTAATGATATTAAAATTAATCATCGTTACTTATTTTGCCGTTTTTAAAGATTTTAAGTTCTCCAGGTTCGAATTTTTGCCATTTTTCATCAGTAAGGGGTTTAGTAGCTATGATATACCCTTCTTTTTCTGTTGTTTCCTGCTCCTTAATATGTATATCAAAATGCTCATCTGAAAGATGAGTATGCTGGTAGGGAGCTTCTCGGTGAAGATAGAATAAGCTGTTAAATCCGTTCATATCATAATAACAGAATAAATATTCTCCATCTGAAAAAATACAATTAAATTTGCCGTAATTATTGATATATCTTAGTTCATCAAGTAACCAGCTGTAACTGGAATTATCAAAAAACTTGATCTTTTTATTCTTTATTTTATTAAGTAAATGGCAAAAAGCAGCTTCTGAGTCGGTTTTACCAACTGGCTTGAAATTAGAAGTATCAAAATCGCCCTGATAATTAGCTAAATTTCCATTATGTGCAAAAACAAAATTTGCTCCGTTTAATTCACGCCCAAAAGGGTGGGTATTCATGTGTGCAGGTGGAGCTGTGCTATTTAATCTTACATGTGCTATAAATATTTTTGATTTAATTTTAGGATAAAGTTCGATAAATTCGGATAGTAGGCTCTCTTCAGCTTCTAAAGGCTCTTTTATAATCTGTGCAGATTTATCTGGGTAAAAAGATATGCCCCAACCATCAGGATTTGATTTACCTCTAAGACGGAATCCTTTAAAAGATAAATTAGGCCTTACCGGTGCATTAAACGATAATCCCAGTAGTTCACACATATTACACCCCATTTTTTAATTTCACAAAAAAATTATTTACAATAAAGTTTTATGACTTTTTTATGGGCTAAATTTTCAAAATCATCGTTTAAATCCTGCAACTCTTCAATTTCATATTTTCTTTGTAATGCTTTTAAGATTAAGTAATCGGCTAAGTGGGGATTTTTTGGGAGTACTGGGCCATGAAGATAAGTTCCTATGCAGTTTTTGTAGACTATACCTTCCTTATTATCTTTTCCATTGTTTCCATGGCCTGATTTTACTAATCCCAATGGATTATAGTCACTGTATGTTCTTCCACCGTGATTTTCAAATCCTACGATAGTTTTAGGAGTTAATCCTAATTTATTTTCAATTATAACGTTCCCAATTAACCTTCCTTCTTCACTTACTGTAGAATAATTGAATATTCCGAGTCCAGGAACTTCTTTGCCTTCATTATCAATATATTTTTCACCTAAGAGCTGATAACCGCCACATATAGCAAGAACAACTCCATAATCTTCAATAATCTCTTTAAAAGAATTTTTATATTTTAAAAAGTCAGAATATACGATACTTTGGCCTCTGTCAGACCCTCCGCCTATAAAAAAAATATCTCCCTCGCTTAAATCATGTTCTCCATCATCTAAGCTAAAATTAATTATATTTGGGACTATTCCTCTCCATTCACATCTCCTTTTTAAGCAAATTATGTTACCAATATCTCCATATAAATTTAAAATATCGGGATACATATGATAAATATTTAATTCCATAATTTATCCTCCACGTGCTGTAAATTTAATATAGGGGCCATGATCTTGGAAACTTCTATTAACTTTGACAGTAATAGACGGTTTCACATTTTTATCCTATTTGCCATGTGCTGTTAAATCTAGTACCATATCTCTGGTCTGGAAAACTGCTGTATATGTGGGCAATATATAAGCAATTTCAACATCTTCATGGACAGCATCTTTAATGGATTCCTGCATATTATCGTCGATTTTTATAATTTCAGTAGGGATATGAGCATATTCAATCCGAAGTGCAATATCTTCGGCTCTTTTCCCTGAACAATAGATTTTTTTTAAGTTTTTTATGTTTTTAAATTTGCTTAATCCTGCATCCCATATCCAGGATATATCCTGACCATCTGCAGGGTTGTCATTTAAAATAAAAAGAATAGCTTTTCTCCTTTTATCATGTGATATGCTTTTAATAACCTCTGTAAGCCCAATGGGATTCTTAGTTAGCACAATTTTTATGATTTTATCTTTAAATTTAATTTCTTCCATTCTACCTAATTTATAATCAAAATTTTCCATCCTCTCAATAATTTTGGATGGTTCAATTCCTATTTCGCAGCTAAACGTAAATGCTGCGCAGCAGTTGTAAATGTTGTAAATTCCTTCATATTCAAAGCATGTGTCTTTGAATGTTTCTTTTGCAGTGTTTATGTCAAAGCAATATTTGTTATCTTTGTAATTGATATTTTCAACGTAATAATCATAAAATGGATTTTTGAATCCACATTCGTTACAGTTGTAACTACCTAACTGCCCATAGTTAAAATATTCATAATCAATATAACTGTTGCATGATGGGCAATTTCGTGTTTCCACTACTTTCTCATTTTTACTACTGAATTTATTCTTTTTAATCCCATAGAATATGTTCTTTTTATTTAGATTTTTAAATTTTGATACAAGCGGATCGTCAGCATTTAAAATAAGGGATGTGTCTGATGATTTAATGGTTTCGTAGACCATAGATACAGTATTTTCTATTTCTCCATATCTATCGAGCTGATCTCTGAAAAAATTGGTTACAACTATATAATCTGGTTCAATATCTTTCATTATCCTTGTAAAAGATCCTTCATCAACTTCGAAAACTCCCCAATCATATTCTTTTTTTGGATTTTCAATAAAACTACTTGCAATACCTTGTGGCATATTTGCACCTCTCAAGTTTGAGAGAACATTTTTGAAATCGCCTCCTAAAATATGGGCAATTAAATTATTGGTAGTAGTTTTACCGTTTGTACCAGTTACCATAATTTTTTTTTTGCATCTTTTATTCACGATTTTCAGCAGTTTTGGCTCTATTCTAAGTGCAATATTTCCTGGTAATGCCGTGGCACTTCTTCCTGTCGCTTTAAGGCTAAATCTTATTAATTTACCGGTTAAAATCGATAAAGAAAGCCTGAATTTTTTCATTAAACTCATGTCCATAAATACCCCCTCGCAAATAATTATGGATACATATATCTATTTAACTGAAATAATGGATTAAATCCCCTTTACCTGTAAATATACTTTTTATTTCAAATTTGTTACTGCAAAGTTAATTATAACAGTAATTGGTCTAAATAACTGCTTTAAGTGATATTCTTAGATTATTAAAGCATTATGTGCGAGTTATCTATGTACCTTTTCTGGTAATTTTTCCTTAATTTAATGTAATACTTTATTAAAAATAAACTTTTTTGTTGTACTTAAATTGTACTTAATAGTTCTATAATGCCATAAAATGGTTATTAATTGGAATTTCAGAAGAGTTTATGAAATTTAGGTAAAAAGAACTTGGTAATTCCTATTTTTATGTTTTTAGAACAAATCTAAATTCTAAATTTTAACCGAAAAATAAATTCAGAAAATAAAAAGAAAATAAGCATGAAATTTTATCATGCTATCTTACCTTGTAACTTAATCAACAATACCTTCAGTTACTATTTTGAATACAGATTCACCTTCAGGTAAATGAGGGCTGTCTACGAGTCTTGCAATCCTTTTTCCAGCAAGTCCCTTTTTAAGCCAAATTCTGTAGGTTGCAGCGTGTCCAAGTACGTGACCCCCAACAGCTTTTGTTGGGCTTCCAAAGAAAGCGTCAGGTCTTGCCTGCACTTGATTTGTAACAAATACAGCTACATTGTAGGTATTTGCAATATTTTGTAATGTGTGGAGGTGCTGGTTTAGTTTTTGCTGTCTTGTTGCAAGTGTTTCCCTTCCTACGTATTCCGCTCTGAAGTGAGCAGTTAAGGAATCTACTATGACCAGTTTTATATTTGATCCACTTTGAATTAACTCGTTTATTTTGTCTGCCATCAAGATCTGGTGACTTGAGTTGAATGCTCTTGCAATGTGTATTTTCTGTAATGTTTCTTCATTGTCAAGTTCAAATCCTGTTGCAATTTGTTCTATTCTTTCTGGCCTAAATGTATTTTCTGTATCTATGAAGACACATTCTCCATCAAGACCTCCTTTTTCAACTGGTAGCTGTACTGTAACTGCAAGTTCATGAGATATTTGACTTTTTCCTGAACCGAATTCCCCAAACACTTCTGTTATGGATTGTGTTTCGATTCCTCCGCCAATGAGTTCATCGAGGGCAGTACTTCCGCAGGTTATTCTACCTACATCTTTTCTACGCTCCATAACATCATAAGCAGTTTCAAAATCAATTGATTCAGCTTTCCTTGCAGCTTCAATGACCTTTTCAGCGACCCCTTCACCAATTTCAGCTTTTACACTAAGTTCTTTGGCAGTTGCTGTTGCAAGTCTCATCATATCTGCAAAACCTGCATCTCTTAACTTTTGAGCAGTTTTTTCTCCAACATTGGGTAAATCTTCTAAATCGACCATTTTGATTCTCCTTTAAAGTTTGTAAAATTAGTTTGGAATCTAAGTTCTCTATTTTAAAACTGCACCTGTTGCCTTATTCATTTTTGAACTTATTTCCTATTTTACTATCTTCTTTGCAATGAGCCTTATTTCCTCATTGTATTCATCGAAGCTTGCATCTGCGATTACAGTAATCTCGCTGCCAATCAGGTCTTCGACTTTTCCTGCAAGTGATCCTTCATCTGCAGTCGTCATAATCACTTCATTTGCCTTCTCGGT
>JAEZKE010000029.1 GCA_023436175.1 Methanobacteriota archaeon | reverse complement strand
AATATAAAGAAGCTCTTTCAATGTTTGAATATAGAAATATGATGGTTTTAATGATAGATGATTATGAAATTATGTATGTACTGCCTTTTTCCCAAGATAGTTTAAGTGCATTTAATACAAAGAATAAGTCTTTGATAACACTAATGAAACTAGGATTAAAAGATATGACACATCAACTATCAAAAGACTAGCATAACGCAATTAATCAAATTTAAAAAGTCGCTTATTTTTTTTAGATATTTGTATTGCAAATTTATCTTTTGAAATAATGTAATCATTAGACCATAGTTTGTATATCCATGAAATTTTAAGAATGAGCTCTATCCTTATGGATGACTTTTATATTTGTGAGCTAATTTAAATCGCTAAAAACTGGCCATTGGAGCTTCCAGAATAAAGGAAATGATTCAGGGATTACTGGATTATTCTCGTGTTGGAACACATGGTCATGAATTTAAGGAATTTCAAGCTAAAACTGCCTTCAATTATGCATTAAACAATTTAAGAACTGCAATTGGTGAGACTAATGCCGAAATTACTTCTGATCCGTTTCCAGTAATTTTTGCAGATAAAGACCAGATCATATGTGTATTCCAGAATTTAATAGGAAATAGAATAAAATTCAGAAAAGATGAATTAAATTCACATTTCAGCCAAAAAATAGATAATGAATATGTTTTTTTCAGTTAGTGATAATGGAATTGGATTAGAAGAAGGTGTGCAAGCAGGGAGTACTATAATCCATTACAGAATTTTAGAGTTATTTAGTTTCCATCATATTTTGAATTCTTCATTTCTCTTAAATATATAGCGACCAAGTGGCTAAAAATAGTTCTGTTTAACGAAGTAAAATTGATCTATAAACCTGACCAAAACACCAATTCCATAAAAATATAATTTATTTTAAATTCAATTATTACCAAACAATTTTAAAAATAAAATAAACTCAAAAATCTCAAATATCAACATCATGACCTATATGCAGCTAATAATTTACCCTAATTTTTTCAATTTTTTATAATTCTAATTTTTATTGAGTAAACTTAACTCTTAATTCTCTACAAATAATACAAATCACTATTTTTTCATTTTATAAGTTGCTGGTCGATTCAATATTGTTCTATTGACATTAGATAGATTTTTTGGTGAGGTCGTAAACTTAAAGTATTAATAATTATAATATAATTAATATGTCTTAATTTAGTTGATAGACATAAAAAATGATTATCATGGAGGTTCAGTATGAAAATAGCAGACGAATTAAAAGGTAAAGAAGTTATAGATGCAGCTGGAAATAAAGTAGGTGAAATAAGTGATGTGGAATGGGATCCTCAAACTAACAGGGTTGAATCTCTAATTGTTACAGAAGGAGGGGCTTCTGCTAAACTTGGAATGGGTAAAAAAATAGAAATAATCTACAGTGAAATAAAAACTATAGGCGAAAAAGTGCTTTTAAACAGTGCTCGCGAAACTGAAACTGTAGAAGAACCTCCAAGTATAGAAGAAATTAAAAGAAGAGAAGAAGAAATATAGGATTTCTTATTAATTATTTTACATTTTTCCATTTATTTTTTTATAAAACTGCGTTCCAGACATTTCAGCTATTTGAAAATTACGGCAAAAAACATTTCTCATGGTATATGCAACCATTTCCTTTATCTTAAATCCACATGACTTTTAATTTAATTGCATTAGCTTCCATTTAAATAACCATAACTTACTAACTATGCACAAATAATGGATTTTAAATTATATAATCTAAATTAATCTCAAATAAGAATAATTGCTTTGATTGAAAAAATTTATTTTTAAATTTTATAAGCTCTGATTATCTATCTAAATTTTTAATAATACTAAAATTGTACTTTCTATATTTAAATGGATATTAGTAGTTCTCCAAACATTCATCCATTAAGACCCGGGCATCCTCATTTGCAGGATTTATTAATATTGCTCTGTTAAAACACTCTGCTGCCTTCTCAAACTCTTCAAGTTCCATAAGGGCAACCCCTTTATTGCTCCAGATAATATCATTTTTAGAATCTAATTTTAAAGCTTCATTATAACATTTTATAGCTTCGTCAAGTCTTCCAAGTTCTAATAGAGCATTTCCCTTACGGTTCCATGTTGATGCATCAGGTGCTTCTCCAAGGCACAGTTCTAATGCTTTATCATAAGCAGTGATGGCTTCTTCAGTTCTTTCCAATTCAGTTAAAATGTTTCCCTTTGCATTCCATACATCAGGGTTCTCAGGTTCTATTTCCAGAATTTTATTATAGCAGTTTAAGGCATCTTCAAATCTTCCAAGCATCTCTAAAATAAATCCTCTCCAGTACAACACAGCAGTGTTATTTTTATTTATATTCAAAGCTTTTGTGTTACATTTTAGTGCTTCTTCGGGTTTATTTGAGTTTAAAAGAGCTATTGCTTTGTTGTTCCAGATGAATTCATTTTCAGGATCGATTTGTAACGCGTTATCATAATTTTTTATGGCTTCATTGAATTTACCTAAACGTGACAGATTGTCTCCCTTTTTATTTAGAAGATAAACATCATTAGGGTCATGTCTTAAAGCTGCAGTATAACACATCACAGAATCATTGAATTTTCCAGCATCAAACAGTATATCGGCCCTTTTTGTTATTATGGCCTTTTCATCTATTTTTTCGCCTTCCCATTTCTCAACAGGATATTTTTTAAACCTTATTATTTGAAATAATGAATCATCATCGGTATCATCAGGATACATTCTTCTAAACTCTGCTTCAAGCTCTGAAGCATTCTCAAAACCATCTTCTTTTGCAAGATCATCATCTTTAATGATATCTTTAAACTCCTTAATCTCCACATCAGTTACTTCGGCTTCAAATAACTTTCTACGTTCTTTGGACACTAAATTCCAGTAGCAGTGAAGACGGTCTCCAGGAGACAGTGGTTTTTTCCATAGTTTCCGTATGGTAGTATTTTTTTTACCGGTTATGAGTTCTAAATGACTACTTCCAAATAATAATATAGGCATGCACGACCTCCGCCTAATAAAAAATAATGGTTAATTAATTTATAAATTCATCACCAAATTCTGCAGTTTTTATTCTCACTTTCTTTAAGAATGGTTTTACCGTTTCTCCAATTTCTTTAAGTTCTTCCCTTGATGGAATAGGGGTACCCTGTAATTTTTTATCTAATACTGTTTTATCCCTGAATTGTTGAATTGTATATATATCTGTTGTTATACTTTTTGCAATTTCAATTATATCCCGAGGATCCATTAATGAAGGTACATAAGTTGTCCTGCATTCAAGATATATTCCCCGGTTTATGCAAATTTCCATACTTTCTTTAACGTTAGCCCCTACATCCGATCCTATAATTTTATTATATTTATCAAAAGGAGCTTTAATATCTAAAGCTACATAATCTAATAGATCTATAAGTTCATAAAGTTTATCTGGAAAACATCCATTTGTATCCAATTTAGTTTCCAACCCCTGATTTTTACAGTATTTTAAGATCTCCTTTACATCATCATACTGAATAAGAGCTTCTCCTCCCGTTATTACGACACTATCTATAAAATCCATGGAACTTTCAATTTTTTGGATAATTTCAGAGAGTTCTACAGACTTTCCATTGTCTATAAGTTCCGGATTATGGCAATATGGACACTTTAAAATACATCCTCCTGTAAAAATAACAAGGGACATTTTTCCAGGAAATTCTAAAGAGGATACGATTATGTCTCCGATCATCATTTAAACTTCGACCCCAAATATGCAAATTGATTATGCAATTAAATTTTTTAATATCTCAATAAACCGGGCATCTTCTTCCATTGTTCCAACACTCACCCTTACCCAGTAATCATCCAATCCTTTAAACGAAGCACAGTCTCTTACAATGACTCCTCTTTTTAAAAGTTCTTCTGCAAACTCACTGGAAGTCATTCCAGTTTTTTCAACACCTACAAGCAAATAGTTCGATTTTGAAGGGTAAACCTCAAGTTTATCGAATTTAGACATGTTTTCGTATAAAAATTCTCTGCTTTGAATTCCAATTTCTATAGATTTTCGTATGTATTCTTTATCATCAAGTACTGCTGATGCAGCCACATATGAAAGCTTTGTAAGGCTGAATACTGGTTTTACCCTGTGCATGTATTCTATAAATTCTGAATTTGAAATTGCATAGCCTATTCTCATTCCAGAAAGTCCGAAGACCTTGGAAAATGTCCGGAGTAAAAGCAGGTTATCATAATCTTCCAGCAAATCAACATTGTTAACTTCTGAAAACTCAAAATATGCCTCATCTGCAACTACAAGAGCATCTGTACTTTCAAGTACACGTTTAATGTCTTCTTTATCTATTAATGTTCCCGAAGGGTTATTAGGAGTACATAAAAAGATTATTTTTGTCTTTTCAGATAGAGCGGTTGTTATTGATTCCACGTCAAGTTTATTTTTTTCCATATCCCATTTTGCATATACCGGAACTCCGCCGTGGATTTTCAAAGTAAACTCATAGTACATGTATGAAGGTAGGGGGACTATAAATTCATCTCCAGGTTCTATTAATGTTTTTCCAAGCACGTCTAAAATTTCATCTGCTCCATCCCCACCTATAATTATATTAGAACTATCTACCCCAGAATATAATGCTATTTTCTCCTTTAATGGCTCTAAATTTGTTTCAGGATACTGGCTTATTAAATGGAGATTCTTTTTTATTGCTTCAATAGCTTTTTTAGATGGACCAATTGGATTCTCGTTTGATCCAAGCTTTATAATTGTTTCAGGATCAATATCATATTTTTGTGCTATCTCTGGGATTGATTTTCCCGGAACGTACGGATCAAGCTTTTTTACAGTTTCTTTTACTTTAACCATATAATCACCAGTTATTTCACTAATTCAATTATTGCATCTCATCGTATTCTGCGTGTTTAGAAATATCATGTCAGTTAATGATATTAACCAATAACTTATTCAGTTTTCGCTAATTTTGCGTATCTTACACCATGATCCTTAATACTATCTATTTCTTCATCTGTAAGCTTTCGGACCGCTCTTGCAGGAGTGCCAAGAATTAAACTTCCTTCCTCAAATTCTTTTCCTTCTGTAACTACTGCTCCAGCTCCAACAATACAATTTTTCATGATTTTTACGCCGTTTAAAACTGTAGAATTCATCCCAATCAGGCAGTTATCTTCAATTTTACACCCATGTAAAACTGCAGCGTGTCCCACAGTCACATAATTTCCTAATTCAACAGGGTAATTCTTTGATGAATGTATGACACAATTGTCCTGAACATTAGAATATTTTCCAATAGTTATAGATTCTATATCTCCTCTTAAAACAGCGTTATACCATATTGAAGATTCTGCATCAATCTTAACATTTCCAATTATTTTTGAACCTTCAAATGTCTTAACACTTTTATCTACAGTGCTCATCTGGTTCACCTACTTAAAAGTTAGTTAATTTAAAGTACTGCTATTAAGCCAAGTTTACAATGTTTTAAACATGCAAAAACCATAGTTGAGGTTAAATAATCGAGAGATTATTTAAACATGATTAAATGCAATTTATATTGTATAAACTTTATAATTCCATTATCCACTGTAAAAGTAAATAATAAGTTATTTATCATATTTTATAGTTCTGTATTCTTGTTTTACTAAAACAAGAGTATTTGAAGGGATATCTTCATAAATTATAGTACCAGAACCGATTGCTGAGTTTATACCTACCTTAACACCAGGATTAAAACTTGAATTTATACCCGTTTTTACATTATCTCCAAATACTGCTCCAAGTTTCCTCACACCGCAATCAAATATTTCCCCTTTAATATTCATTTTAACATTTTTATTGTCAAAACGTAAGTTTGCAATATTTGTACCTGCAGCAACATTACAATTAGCTCCTATTACAGAATCACCAACATAGGAAAGATGGTTAACATTAGTTCCATCCATTATAATAGAATTTTTAATTTCAACTGCATTTCCAACGTTTACGTTATTTCCAATGTAGGTATATTTTCTCAAGTATGAATTAGGGCCAATATCACAGCCTTCTCCTATGAAAACAGGGCCTAAAATGTAAGTTCCAGATCTGATAATACTGTTTTTTCCAAGAATTACATTACCATGGATTGTAACTCCTTCTTCAATTTTACCCTGGATATCCTCTTCCATCTCACTTATGAAATGTTCATTGACATTCAAAAGTTCCCATGGTCTTCCAACATCAATCCACTTATGATTAGATTTAAGTCCTCGAATTATCTTATTTTCACTCATCTGGATTTTAAGAGAATCTGTTATCTCATATTCTCCTCTTTCAGACTTTTCTGTTTTGTCTATTGCATCAAAAATTGTTTTATCAAAAAGATATATCCCTGCATTTATAAGATTGCTTGGGGCCTCTCCAGGAGCTGGTTTTTCAACAATATTTTTAATTATACTATTTTCTATTTCCACGACCCCAAATGAAGAGGGATCTTCAACTTCAGTAAGCATGAGGATTGATGAAGCTTCTTCTGACTCGTATTTTGCTATTAAATCTACAATAAGTTCTGGATCAACTATTATATCCCCATTTAGAACTATAAATTCATCATTGATCATGTCACGAACAGAGTTTATAGCATGTGCAGTTCCAAGCCTTTTTTCCTGAGTAATATAAGTAATGTTAACTCCGAATGAAGAACCATTTCCAAAATGATCTTCAATTGCCTCTTTTTTATAGCCTACAACCATTATTATATCCTTAATGCCTGCATCCCTCAGGGCCTCTAAGTTATATTGAAGTATTGGCTTTCCTCCAACCTGCAACATTGTTTTCGGTCTTGTTAATGTCAACGGGCGCATCCTTGTGCCTTCACCTGCCGTAAGCAATACTCCTTTCATAAAATTCCCTCTATAAATTCTCTGGATTTACTCCTAATTGATTGAGCTATTTCTACAGTTCTACCTTCTAAAGTAATTCTAATGTAAGATTCTGTACCAGAAGGTCGTATTAGAACCCAACTCCCATCTTTCATAGAAATTCTAACTCCATCTATGAAATTGACATCGTTTACATCTTCAAAATAATCAGGGAGTTCCTCTTTAACCTTTTCCATTATCAATGTCTTTTGAATGTTTTCACATTCTATTTTATCCCTTACTGTTGGATAACTTGGTATTTCTCTCAAAAGTTTAGAGAGAGGTCCATACTTTTCTACAATTTCTATAACTTTAAGTGCAGAGAGTATTCCATCGGGACACATGCAGAAATCTGGATGAAGCCATGTACCCGAAGGTTCACCTCCGAATGAAGCATTACATTCCACTATTGCCTCTGCAACGTGTACATCTCCTACTTTAGTACGTACTACCTCGCCACCTGATCCTTCCATACATTTATCTACACAGAATGATGCATCAACAGTTGTTACTATTTTTCCACCAATTTTACTGGATACAAGGGCTAAAAGCTTATCAAAATCAGCCATATTTCCTTCATCATCAATTGCAATCATTCTATCTGCATCACCATCATGTGCAATTCCAAGATCTGCTCCGGTTGCCTTAACAACTTTCATAAGTTCAGAAAGATTTGCCTCAGATGGTTCTGGCAATCTACCGGGGAAAAATCCATCAGGTTGACTGTTTAAAGTTAAAACTTCGCAACCTGCTTTTCTAAGCACAATTGGAGATACAAAAGAACCTGCCCCATTTGCACAGTCAACAACAACTTTAAGGCCGCCTTTAATATCTACATTATTCAGTAAATCATCCATATACTCCGAGATAATACTGCTGTTATCTTTAATATCCCCTATATGTTCCCATGAAACTTTAGAAAAACTCTTTTCGTGAACTATTTTTTCTATTGTTCTTTCCTGATCCTGGGTATAAGCCATGCCTTTTGGATTCCATAATTTTATTCCATTGTACTGTGAAGGATTATGAGATGCGGTTATCATAATTCCCATGTCTGCATTAAGTTTCATTGCGGCATATCCAACTAATGGTGTTGGAACCATTCCAAGTCGGATAACATCGCAACCGCATTGTAATATCCCTGCAATAATTGCATTTTCGACCATCTTATTTGAAGTCCGTGTATCATATCCTATAACAACTTTACGTCCTTTTCCACCAATATATGTTGCCGCCGCCATTCCGACATTTGTTATTAAATTTAAAGTGATTTCACTGCCTATTTTACCACGGATACCTGATGTACCAAATAGTCTTGGAACCATATCTGTCATATAATACACCGCATTTAAGTTATTGGATTATGCTCCAAATTTTTCAGATTTGTTCATGAAATCCATCAGTATATTCATGACATCTGAACCTCTTATTCTACATAATCCGCCATATGCTGCTGCCCTTTCATTAAAACTGCGAACATCATCTACTCTAACTTCAGGTCCCTTTATAATAATAGGGACAGGATCTCCAGTATGATCCATTACAGAAACAGGAGTTGAGTGGTCTGCTGTTAAAATGAAATAAATATCATCTATCTCCATTACTTCACCAATCACTGCATCTACTTTTTCGATGAATTTTACCTTTTCTTCAACTTGCCCGTCGTGACCTGCTTCATCTGCTCCATCTATATTAATGAGTATAAATTCATAATCATCATTATTTGCCGCTTCAACAATGCTTGAGGTCATATTTTCAAGATTGGTATCAATTCCACCGGTGGCGCCTTCAACTTCAATTAAATCCATACCAGTTATTTTTCCAATCCCTTTAATAAGTCCTGTTTCTGCTATGCATGCAGCTTTCACACCATATTTTTGTCCAAATGGAATAATATGTGGAACAGCCCCTACTCCTCTCGGTAAGACAACATTTGCAGGGTTTTTTCCTTCTTTTATTCTTTCAACATTTACAGGATGATCTTTTAAAATTTGGTATGATGTTTCAACAAATTTATTCAGTATTTCGGCTGTTTTCACTGCTTCTTTTGAGTTATCTAAAGCAACAACTTCTTTAGGAAGTTTTCCTTCATGTTTTGGATCAGCGTCAGATACTTTATCAGATAGTCCTGCTCCCCTGAGTACAAGTACTGCTCTATGTCCTGTAGATTCTTTAAATATTATTTCTACATCTTCAAATCCTTCTAATTTTAAAGAATTTATAGATTTAGCAATTTCTTCTGTACCTTCTCTTATTCGTCCGGCTCTCCTATCTACGATAATACCATTCTCATCTTGGGTTGAAAAGTTACATCTGAAGGCTATATCTCCGGCTATAACATCTAGCCCTATTCCTGCTGCTTCAAACGGTCCTCTGCCTGTATAAACTTCATAAGGGTTGTATCCCAATATGGAAATATGAGATGTATCACTACCTGCCCTTATTCCAGGACTTATAGGATCCATTATACCATTTATACCTATTTCAGATAGTTTATCCATATTTGGAGTGCTTGCAGCTTCAAGTGGAGTTTTATATCCAAGATCTTTTATGGGACGATCTGCCATCCCGTCTATTATCATTATAATTCCTTTCACACTATCACCAAACTATGTAAACATTGTGCGTTATACCTATTAAACTATAAGAATTATTAAATTATAAAGAATTATTAAACTATAATAATTCCCAAAATTGCCCCTGATACAGTGGCTAAAAGATTAACATGCTCATTTGTAAGGTATTTCCTTGATTCAAGTACAGCACCTAAAATGCTGTCTACAAAACATCCGAAAGTACCTGATATGACTGCTATTTTTAATGCATTGAATGGGTCTGCAGATATTCCTAACAGGTATGCAAGAACACCTATAATCCCTGCACCTACAATTCCTGCTGCTGTCCCTATTGGAGAAATTCCCCCATCTGTTCCAGGTGGAACTCTTTTAAAAGTAGTTATAAGTCTGGGGTTCTTATCTACAACTCCTATCTCACTTGCAAGCGTGTCCGCAGTTGCAACTGCAATAGAACCTATAAAACCAGCATAATTTCCAAATGCCGCCATAACAAAAGGAACTATCCCATTAGAAATTACATTCTTTACGCTTCTTGTTCCTTCATAAATACCCATTTTTTTCTTGTATTCATGTTTATATTTTGTAAATATCAGACCAAGAATCAGGAAAGCAAAAATTAAAAGAAGCCAGTTAACTCCGGCAGTAAAAATAATAATTATACCCATGACAATCATGAAAATGGACCCTAAAAGATCAAGGGCTCCTTTAATATATATTAAAAGCCCTACGATCACAAGTAAGATCACATATTCTAGATATATCATTTATCTCCCAGATATGTTTTTAGTAACTAAATTTGATTATGCTGGTTCTTCAGCTACTTGAGTTTTGATTATTTCAACTCGTTTTAGAGGATATATTTTCTTTGTTTCGTGGTATATACTGGATGCCATTTTTCCAGATATTACCCCTTCAACAAATTCTGGGAAAGTTTTTCCATCCACTGCCTGCTGGATGAGGTTGCCCATGGTTTCCCTTATAAATTTCTGCTGGGATGCTTTTGCCCTTTTTACTGTTATTGCAATGATATGGACATTAACTTTGTAACCTTCTTTTGTGGTTACTTCTGAAAGGGTATCTATTCTACTTGTTCCCCTTCTTATCATGCTTCTAACATAATCTGTTGTTACCTGATGTCCAACAAACTTGGTGTTTGCTGTGTCTCCAGCCACGTTGTTTATCTGGAAGGAAAGTTTAACGTATTGTTTACTGAAATCACCAGTTAATTCCCTCATTGATGATTCAACTCGCCTTTTCACGAGTATATCAGGATCTCTTGCAGGGGTGGTTCCTATCTCTGCATCTCCAAATTCTTTAGGAGTCATAATCTTATACCATTGTTTTTCTATCCACGTATCACGCACTCTTCGCCTTCTTGCTTTAGCCATATTATCACCTTTATAAATTTATTTCGAAAATACCGTCCCTAATAGACTTATAGAATAATTCCTTTACTTTTATTAAGTTTGTAAAAAAGGATTCCTAACTATCAGTTGTAGATTAAATTAAAAATTCACTTAATATACAATCTCATTCATGGTTTATAAATATATGGAAAATACGTTACCGATTAAAACAGAGTTTCATAATAATTTTCCATTATTTTTAATTTAAATTTATTTTAAAAATCCGCCCAGGTTATACATTACTATTTAGCAGGGCTAATATTTATACTTTAAAAATTTACTACGTAAATTTTTAATGTTCGGGAATTTTCAATTTCCTCAACTTTAAAAAAATCAAAACCCGCAAAAATTAAAAAAAATTTTGAGGTGCACAAAAAAAATATTTTAAAATAAGGGTTTTTTCATGAAGTTATAATGATTAACAAATCGCCCCAGAACCTCCTCTATACTCCCTTCATCTTCTACAAGTTGAATCCCTGCATTTTTAAGGCCAAATTTACCTTTTAAACCAGCTTGAACACATATAACAACTTCACAATCACTTATCGCATCTAATGATTTTTGCCACTGGTGTTTTTCACCTTTTATTTTATGAGATTCTCTTTTTTCGAAAAATTCATGTTCTTTTCATCGAATTCATAAATCATGAATCCCTGCGCTTTACCAAAATGATCCACATCTATATCATTGGATGTTGCTACCGCTATTTTCATAATGATCACTTTATTTAATATATCATCAGTTGCTCAAATATTTTTAGATTATAGTAATCTTTAATTAAAAATTAGAAAATAGAGCAAAATCCACTCTAATAAAAGATATCAAATTATTTAACTTATCTTCTTAATTAAATTTGCCACATTGTATCCAAATCTTTTGATAGTTCTCATTCCTTCCCCATCATCCTGTACATCTCCAGGAGCATGGCCAAAGACCATATTCCAGTAGGTTGAGCCCGGAACAATCATGTCATTGATAAAGAAAAACATTAACATTTCCTGTATTGTTGCTGTATGTCCCCCTCTTCTTGCAACAGCTATTGGACCCCCTACTTTCCAGGATAAGAAATTATCAGAAGCCATTGAAACCATTCCAATTCTTTGGAGTGCAGACATTACATCCCCACGTGCAGTTCCGAAATAGACAGGTGCACCTACAATAAAACCGTCCGATTCTCGGATTTTTGCTATAATATCATTTAATCCATCATTAATTGAGCATTCACCTAATTCACCACATCTTCCGCATGCAATACATGACCTGATATTTTTTCCGATTAGTGAGATTATTTCAACGCCTAAACCTTCATCTTCTATGGCACTTGCACATTCTTCAAGTACCTGATATGTATTTCCACTTGGTCTTGGGCTGGCACATAATAAAAGAACTTTTTTCATGAGATTATTCCTCCTAATACATGTATTCAATACTTTTGTGGATATAATTTAGTCAATGAGGATAATAAAGTTAAAGGTAACCCCTTAGTAACTAATTCACTATTTACATGGTAATCAGTTACCAACAAACTCAATTTTCCCAACTGTATTATTTAATTTTTGATTTTTATCTAAAAAAATTTTATCTACCCAAATTTTATATGTTAAATTCTATAAAATATCGTAGTACGATATATACTGAAAATAAATGTTATTTTAAAACCAGTTAATAACAGGTTAACCCATTAAACAGCTCCATAGGAATTAGAATACAATTTTATCCCCGGAGGTAAATAAAATAAATGCTAAATACCACTAATCAAAGTGAAATATCTGAAGAATCCTTTAAAAACCGTTTTAAGATATTAATAATAGTCTTAACAGCATCCTTTATGGCAATTTTAGACTTCAATGTGGTGAGCATCGCCCTGCCTACAATAACCACCATTTTTAATGTCCCTGTGGGACTTTCTCAGTGGATACTTACAAGTTACCAGGTCACAATGACTGTAACAGCTCTTATCTTTGGTAAATTAGCTGATTATATCGGAAAATCTAAGTTATTCATATTGGGCTTTTTAATATTTACCGTAAGCTCCATTGCATGTGGACTTTCAACATTCCTTGCAGAGCTTGTATTATTCAGGATACTGCAGGCAATTGGTGCATCTATGGTTTTAAGTATAAACCTTGCTATTTTAATGCAGATTTTTCCAGAAAATGAGAAAGGAAAAGTTATGGGATACTTCACAGCCGTAATAGGCTTAGGAATGCTAATAGGACCTACAGTCGGAGGTTTTATAGTTGATGCTTTTGGATGGCCCTACATCTTCTTCGTAAATATACCAATAGGTATAGCCTTTCTTACACCTGCCATCAAATACCTAAAAATAGAAGAACATTTGATTAAAGAGCAGGAAAATGATTATCTCGGAGCTTTATTATTTATAATTGCTGTGGGGACATTGTTCCTGATTTTAAATGATCTTGCAAGTACACCAGTCAACTTTTCCACGTTTACCATATATTCTGCGGTATGTATAATCGCACTAATATCCTTTGTAAGGAGAGAACTCACAATAAAAAACCCCCTTCTGGAAATTACCCTATTTAAAATGCGGAAATTTACATTACCAACCATCAGTTTAGTTCTTTATTTTACCGCGACCTTTATCCTCGTGCTTATACAGCCATTTTACTTTGAAGGAGTTATGGGATTCAATCCTTCAACAGTGGGGATACTCGCTGCTATAATGCCATTATCAATGATGGTTAGTTCTCCAATCAGTGGAAGAATTTATGATAATTTGAAAATCAAGAGTCATTCATGGATTGTTAAAAATTACCCAATGTTGGGGATTACTGTAATGGGTATTGCCTATCTGATATGCGGCTATGCATTCTGGAGCGTGAATCTAATATTAATAATAGCTATGTTCCTTATTGCGGGTATATGCCGTTCTGTATTTCAGGGCCCCAACAATATAGACATTATGAACTCACTTCCCCCTAAGAAGAGCAATATTGCATCCGGCATGATCAATACAACGACAAACTTCGGCCTTGCCTTTGGTACTGCTATGGGTGCAGTTCTACTGTCTTCATTTGTATCTGTTATGGGATATTCCGGTAATGTCCTGTATGCAGGAGCAAACACCTTATCAGGAGTTTGTGGAGTTATCTTATATATCAGCGGAATATTATGTCTTGTAGGTGGTTTTCTATCTTACAGGAGATAACAATTATAAAAATAATATTTTATCAAGCTAATATATTGAAAAAATACAACGCAATATATAATACAAGTAGCATACCAGATAAAATTTATATCTTATAACGATATATTTGTGTAGTTAAAACTTATAATACATTGCAGGCCGTGATACAGTTGAATAAGAATAATATAACTGAAATATGGGAATATTGGGAACATATAAATAAGCTAATACGGTTAAAACATCGTGAAACAGCCCAGAAATATGGTCTAACATTCGAACAGTTTCATCTGTTAATAGAATTAGATCATCACCATGAATTAACAGTTACTGCGGATATTTTACCCCCTACAGTTGGAGAAATTGCCGCAAATATTGGTAATGCACCACATACATTATCTGAAAAGATAAAAAGACTTGAAAAAAAAGGGTTAGTTGAAAAGATAAGAGATAAAAAAGATTTAAGAGTAAATCGAGTTATGCTTACTGATAAAGGCCAGACTTTAATTAATCGCATAAAAAATGAAGCAAGTAACATATTCATTTACGAGGCACTTGAAAAAATAGATGAACAATCATTAAATAACCTTTTAGATGGTTTAAGACATTTAAATAAGAATTTACTCCAATAAATCAAATAATTTGACATTATCATGTGAAAATTTAGTTAATTGATATTTCACTACGAGGATAAATTATGAATACAGAGAAATCTTGTAAGCAGACGAATAATATTGATAACCGATTACCAGCTTTGCTGGTAGCCACATTAGCTTCCTTTTTTACACCTTTTATGGCATCTGCAATTAATATTGCTCTCCCCTCAATTGGCTTGGAGTTTAGAGCAGATGCTATTTTATTAAGCTGGATTCCAACAGCATATTTATTGGCAGCTGCCGTTTTTGCAGTACCATTTGGAAGAATAGCGGACATATACGGAATGAAAAAAATATTTACATATGGTATAATTGTTTTTACGGTAGCAACACTTTTATCTGGTGTGGCTCCATCTGTAACTTCTCTTATTGCATTCAGGATTCTGCAGGGAATCGGCTCTGCAATGATATTTGTTACAGGTCTAGCAATTATAACATCTGTTTATCCTCCAAAAGAAAGGGGTAAAGCCATAGGCATAAACATTGCGAGTGTTTATATTGGTCTTTCCATGGGTCCCGTTTTAGGAGGAATACTAACACAATATCTTGGATGGAGAAGTATTTTCTATGTGATTATACCTTTAGGATTACTGGTAATTGCCCTTACAGCACTGAAGGTAAAAGGAGAATGGGCCGAATGCAAAGGAGAAAAATTCGACACTTCAGGGTCAGTTATTTATGGTATAGCCCTTATAATGTTGATGTACGGATTTTCAATACTTCCTGGAGAAACAGGTATAATTCTGCTGATTTTAGGAATTATAGGAATTTTAGCCTTCACACTGTTCGAATTAAGGGTTCAAAATCCAGTATTTGAAGTAAGATTATTCAAAAATATAACTTTTGGATTTTCCAGTTTGGCAGCTCTAATAAATTACAGCGCTACATTTGCAGTGGTCTTCCTGTTAAGCCTATATTTACAGTACATAAAGGGCCTCGATCCCCAGTTTGCAGGAATAATTCTTGTAGCTCAGCCAGCAGTCATGGCAATTACAGCACCAGTTGCAGGAAGGTTATCAGACAGATTTTCACCGGGGTTAATAGCTTCAATAGGAATGGCAGTTACGGCCATCAGTCTCTTCTGTTTTATATTCTTAGACAATAACTCCAGCCTTGAATTTATCATAATGGTCTTACTGGTTCTTGGATTTGGACTTGGGATGTTTTCCTCCCCTAATACCAATGCAATTATGGGATCTGTTAAAAAAAGGTTTTATGGTATTGCATCAGCTACAGTTGGTACAATGCGTCTAATTGGACAGATGCTCAGTATGGGCGTAGCAATGCTAATATTTTCAATATTCATTGGAAATGTTCAGATAGTACCCGGTAATTACCCTGCACTCTTAACAAGTATACAGATCGTGTTTACAATCTTCACAATTCTCTGCGTTATAGGTATATTTGCTTCACTGGCCAGGAAATAATTTTTGGCCGTGAATTAAATTTTAGCCTCTAAAAAGATTAGATTTACAATTTATTTTTTAAATAGAAAATAAACTTTTTTTAATTTTTAAGATAGTTTTACAATTTTTTTTAACATTTTTAACCATAATATTTAGCTTTTTTATATTTTAAAGCTTAAAAACATGCTTTATACCAAAATAAATCCCTTCCATGTCTTATTCTTATCTAAAATTTTTACATTTAGTCAATAATCATTGACATTTAGTAAAGTTTATATAACATTATGTAAAGTACTATTTACATGAGGAGATTAAATGATTGACATTCTTAAAGTAAATACAAAAACAGCAGTTCTAAGTTATATAATTTTAGATACTTTATTTGCTGGAATAGGAATGGGAGTTCCATTTTTCTCCATATTATTTGGATTTCCAGTGGGATGGTACCTTGCAAAAAGATTAACACTTCAGAAAGTGCATATAAACCATATTTTAAGCATGATTCTAAAATATGCAACTATTACATCCATATTTACACTGATATTAATGTCACTCATATGGGGTCCAATGACTACAATGCTATGGAATCCAAATGTAAATTTTGCAGATCTGGGAATTCCATTAATCTTATATGACCCTAAAATAAGCTTCAGTGGATGGATAATCCTTATGGTATTCATATCCCCATTTTTACAGCTGCTTACAACAGTTTTTGCTTCGCATGTAACTTTATGGGGCGTATCTAAAAAGAAATTAAAACAGGATGCCATTATTAGATCTCCAATTTAAAATATTAAAGTATAAATAAAGGTGAAATTATGAAATCAAAATCCGGAATAATCATGAAAATACTTTCAATTTTCGAATCGGGTTTATTTATAAAAATATTATCAATTTTTATAACAGGGCTATGGATTGCTGGCCTATTACTGGCAAATATTTACATCATCATACTGGCAATTTTACTTTTAATTGCATTAAGTTCGGTTTTATATATTCACAGAGACAATTTAAAAGAAATCTTCCAGAAAGATAGTAATATTATTGTAGAAGATGAAAGAACTCAATTGATTAATGAAAAAGCCGCTACTATGACCTTAGGGATCCTTATTGCAGTTATAATTTATGCAGGAATAATTATAATTGCCTTAAGAAATAGCTATCCTCAATTTTTGCAGGCAGGTTACATCTTGTTTATAGTAGCCTTATTCTGTTTTATACTGTATTTTTCATCCCGCATATACTACAGCAGGAGATATTAAAGTTTAAAGGTGATATAATGGAAAATTACAAGATTTTAAGAGCAATAATTGCTATGTTTGTTGCAATAGTGGTAGGAATATCTGTTACAATAGGAGAAATCATTCCAGCTATCCTGGTCATTGTAATTGGCGCCATGATATCCTACATTTATAAAAAAAATGCTGATGAAACCTTAGAAGACGAAAGAATAGTTAAAATAAGTGAAAAAGCCTCACGAATGGCAGTGGTACTTTTTTCAGTTTCAATAGCCATCATTGGGTTATTTTTCATTACCCTAAGATATCAGTACCCTGACTTCACCCAGGCAGGTTATACCCTTTCATATTCGGCTGTTGCATTATTAGCATTATACTACGTCTTTTATGGATATTATAACAAAAAATACGGTTATTGATTTCTATGAAAAATAATCTAAAAGTATACCGGGCCATGAAGAACCTGACCCAGGAAGAACTTGCCAGAGAACTGGGAGTCACCAGGCAGACCATAATTGCCATAGAAAAAGATAAGTATGACCCTTCCCTGATTCTAGCATTTAAAATGGCCCGGTTCTTTAAAACACAGATCGAGGACATTTTTGTATATCAAGAACAATGAAACTAAGGGGGTAATACCAGCTTATAATAAACATACACCCCATTTTCTTTAAATTCACAGTGTAATAAAAACCAAAATCAAGGAGGAAATAAAATGAACATAAAAAAAGCAGATGAGATGGAAAGATTTCAAAATGAAAAGTCTGCAGTTTATGCTTTTGCATTTTATGGCCTGGCATTATTAGCATGGTCGCTGTTCGACTTTTTCAGTAAAGGTGAGTTAAGTCTGCAATTCACAATTTTACTCACAGGTAACGTGATTTTCTTTGGATCAAGATTGATTTACAACAGGAAAATGAGATAAACACACCATGTATCAGATAAGCCGGATTGTATTTTACATCCTATCTTTTTTAACAAGAAAAGATTTGAAAGAGGTGATTATATGAAAAACAAGGTAATTAATTGGAAAAATTATTTTAAAACCAAATTATACGTTGTATCATTTATTTTTGCCTTAGTTGGATGCTTCATATTATCTGTTTATCTATTTGGTCAGTTTTTTGAGAAAGAACTCCTTGTTTTAGAAGGAACGGTACAATCCCCTGTTTTTACATGGGGACTCCTAATTTTTATTATTACATTTGTTGTCCTCTTACTTAAAGGAAAGGAAAGAATTCAAAAATTCTTCGTGGATAAACGTGTTAAATGGGTCTTGTACGCCACATATCTAATAGGAGCTTTAGGCTGGTTAGCATGGTTTTTGAGCCTATTTTTATAATCAAACGCATAACTGGCAAAAAATAGTCATTTTGGAGAAATTTTTATGGAAACTTCCAGTAATTTATGCAATTATAAGCCATTTTTAAAACTTTTAGGCAAAATAATAGTCATATTAATCATTATACAACTTTTAAGAGCTTTTGTGATGGACGGCCTGTGGTATGTGATCAAACCCGGAGAAGATATAGTATTGTTCCAGATTTTAAATGGAATTTCATTTCTTATTGTAGGTGTGTTGCTCCTAGCAGTATTCAGACCCTCTTTAAAAGATTTAAGCCTGAATTTAGACGATGTTAGAAAAAGAACAAAAATAATTTATTTAACAGGGATGATAGCACTCCCCGTCTTCATTGTTTTACCAGTCATTCTTGGAGCTGAGCTCGATATTATCGTGATGAGTTTTATATTTGGAATGATTGTACCTGCATTTGAAGAACTGTTATTTAGAGGGTATCTATGGAATAATGTTCAAAATTCTCTTAAAACCAAAAATTCAGGATTAATTACATGGCTTATCATTACTATATTATTTGGATTATGGCATATTGGATACATAGATGTCTTTTTGATTCATCCTAAAGGACCTGCATTAATACCATTATTAGCAGGTAAAATAGAAGTTGGACTAATATTAGGAACTATTGTAGGGTTTATACGAATGAAAACGAGTAAAGTCTATGGATCTTTCCTGTTTCATGGATTCTGGAATATTTTTGCACCTTAAAATGGAAAATTTTTTTAAAGTTGAAGAAATTGAAAATTCCCGAACATTCGAAAATTTTTATAAAAATTTTCGATGTTTGCAAATCGGAGATTTGCAACCGTAAAAATTCGTAGAATTTTTACATGCACCAAAATCAGAGATTTTGAGTGCCTTAAAATTTACGGAGTAAATTTTAAATTAATTTTCGTTTAGGTCTCTCAGTGGTGCACGAAGCACTTTTATTTGGTATAACCATGCTTTGAGGAATTTCAATACCCATCTTATCAAGAACTGCCCTTATATCGACTTTAGTACAGACACAACCATCCTTCAGGAGAGGCACACCCTGACACGGGAACTGAGATAAATTCATCATTGCTAAATTCAAGTCCTGATGACACGCAACACCTAAAACTGCCTTAAACTTATTTTTTTGAGCAATTTTCCTTAAAAAGGTAGATCCCGGGATTATAAATACATTATATCCTTTATCTTCTGCCTTATTTTTTAAAACACCTATTACGCATCGATTACAGTCTGTGCAGTGAAGACCAGTTGAATCTAATTTTGCCTCACATTTTGGATTTCTTAAACAGTGCGGAAGTATTAAAATTTTGTCTTTGTTATCTATTTGTTTAAATGCCTTTTCATTAACTTTATTTCTTACTTCAACACCTATTTGATCCACAATTTTTTCATCTAACCCAACATTTCCGGCAAATTTTTTAAACAACCCATAAAACACATCAATAGTAAATAAGAGTAATTTAGGGAAGATAAGTCTTTCCTGTTTTATAAGAATCCGTCCGAGGATAAGTGCTATAGACAGCAGACTTAAAATAAAAATACCTGCAATAAACACTATTTGTCCAAAAATGGTGTAAAATTCGTAAATTGGCATATTGATCTAAATCTAAGTATTTTATGTTATATTAAACTAATGGTTATTAAAATTAACTTAAAAAGAGTTATTTAGATTTAATCATTCTCTCAAAACTTCTCAATTTTGATTTTTCTAACAGTCCCTTCAACTTCAACACCATCGTTTGATGCCGTTATTTGCGTATCTGAAAGATCATCACATGCACATAATATATCCTGTTCTGGATGAGTACCTGGAACTATACTACAACTCAAGTTAATGCGATCTCCTGCCGCTACAACCATTGGAAGCCTGCCCGAAGTTGGATGATTTTCCGGAAGAACTGTAATGGGAAAATTTAATTCTCTAAGTAAATAAAGCATGCTCCTTATTCCTTTTTCAGCTTTTTTACTATTTTCAAATGCAGAAACTGCTATTATATCTTCTGGCTCAAGAAAAATAACTATTTCTTCTTTATCCGGCATACCTATAAATATCTGCTTTTTTTCTCCAGCCTTTACGATGCCTAATTCTCCAGATTCGCCTATTAAAAATAAAACGTCATCTACAGTTATTCCAATGCTTCTACGTTCTCTGACTGACATGACGGACATATTACTCTTTTTCCAAGCCCCTTAAACTCGTTTCCACAATCCCTACACCGATATCTTTTTGTTTTAAGCTTTTTCAGTTTAATATCTGCCATTGGTCCTCCGACTGTACACATATTATCACCAATTTTGCTTATGTTAGTTGTATTATTTATTATTTATGATAATCAATTCCACCTGATTTTTCCTTAAATTTCTAAATAACCTCCAATTGTATGTCAAACTAGTATTATTAATAATGTATTTATGGATCAAATTATTATGTATTAAGTAAAGAAGGTTCTGATTCAATAATTAAAATTATTTTACAATATTAAACGGTGAGACCATTGAAAAACCTTATTTTTCCATTCTCAGCAATTGTAGGTCAGGAAAACGTTAAAAAAGCGCTTATATTAAATGCTATAAATCCGGGGATCGGCGGAGTCCTTATCAAAGGAGATAAGGGTACTGGTAAAACTACAGCAGTAAGAGCACTTGCAGACCTTTTACCATCAATTAAGGTAGTAAAAGGATGCCTATTCAACTGCGATCCAGATGATAAAGAATCTGCATGTGAAACATGTAGATCAGATAGCGCAGAAGTAGAAGAGAAAAAAATGAAAGTAGTAGAACTTCCACTTGGTTCTACAGAAGATCGAGTAGTGGGATCAATAAACATTGAAAAAGCCCTAAAAGAAGGTACCCGAGCTTTAGAGCCGGGAATATTAGCAGAAGCCAATAGAAATATACTTTATATCGACGAAATTAACCTTCTTGATGATAATTTAGTAGATGTCCTGTTAGATGCTGCTGCATATGGAATAAATGTTGTAGAAAGGGAAGGAATCTCTGTATCCCATCCATCTAAATTTATATTAGTTGGAACAATGAATCCCGCGGAAGGTGAACTCAGACCGCAGCTTTCCGATAGAATTGGCCTGCACATCATAGTACACAGCATCATGAACATAGAAGACCGTGTTGAAATAATGGCAAGAAGGGAGGAATTTGAAAGAGATCCTACAACTTTTAAAGAGAAATTCGAACCATTACAAAAAGGAATATTGGACAATATTTTAAATGCTAGAGACTTACTCAAAAATGTTAAAGTTTCTCCTGAGATAATGAAAATAATAGCACATGTCTGTGTTGATATGGGTGTCGATGGCCATAGGGCAGATATTGCAATATTAAAAACATCGAAAACTATTGCTGCTTATAATAAGCGTTTAACAGTTGATTATAACGATGTTGAAGAAGCTATGATACTTGTACTTGGAGAAAGGCTTCAAAAATCATACGATCAAAAAAAGATCAAAGAAAAATTAGAAAAAGCAATTTCAGATGTAGAAGACGAACAAAAAGAAGATGAAGATCAAACCCAAGAAGAACAGGATAATAGCGATGGAAATTCTGAAAATGAAGAAAATCAGGGTGAAAAAACCAGTGATGATGGCGATCAATCTCAAGAAGGACAAAATGAGGATGATAGCAATTCAAACCCTGAAACTGAAGAAAATCAGGAAGAAACCAATGCTGATGAAGATGAATCTCCCGAAGAGGAGAGTAATGTAAGTATTGCCCCCAATCCCGTTGAACAGTCTGAAAATCCTGAAAAAGAAAAAAAAGGAATGAAATTAAAAAGTATTGAAGAAGAAGGAGATTCTGTAGATCCCGATGATGAGGAAATTGATATAAAAAAGCTCCTTAAAATGAAAGGTAAAAAAAAGAATAGACTGTATGGAAAGAGAGTCGATTCAAAAACTCAAAAGGGAAAATATATAAAAAGTAAGATTCCTAAAAATATTTCAAATGATATAGCGATAGATGCAACTTTAAGAGCCGCTGCAATTAAATCTAAGGGCTGTATTAATGTTAAAAATGAACATATACGCCATAAAGTTAGAAAACATGGTGCAAGAGCATCGATAGCTCTTGTAGTAGACATAAGTGGATCTATGTTTTCACAAAGGAAAGCAAATAAAATTAAAGGTATTTTAAACCAATTAATTGAAGATATAAACCGCCATAATGATAAAATAAGTGTTATTGGATTTAAAGGCCAGGAAGCTGAAATTATAATCCCAACCACTAAAAGGGCTTCTTCCTTTAAAGAACATATTGATAACATAAGGGTAGGAGGAACCACTCCCCTTGCATCTGGACTCAAAAAAGGGTTAGAACTTCTTAAAAAGGAAAAATTTAAGGATGAATTCGTGCCCATGATGCTCGTATTAACAGACGGCATGCCTAATGTAGGTATTAATAACAGACCTGATGAGGATGCCCTAAAAATTGCTTCAGACTTGAAGGAAAACGATATACATACCATCATTGTAAATTTTGAAAGATCAGTTAAATACGGACGAGATATGAATATGGAACTTGCACTGGCATCTGGCGGACGTTATTATGACCTGGAAGATATTAAAAATCCAAAATGTGTTGTATCACAGATTGTTGAGCAGGAAAGATCAGTTCTCTAATTAAAAAAAATCTAAATTTTATTTTTGTATTTGTTAATCTCCCAAATTTTAAAATTTTCCCAATAATTTGTCTTTTCTTGATGTTCTCTAATTATAACTGCTTTAGGTCCCTGAACGGGCATACCTGAATCGTGCCAATGTCTTTGATCCCCATAAGAACACCACGATTAGAGCCGTGATAGTAATGAGCCCATAGCCGATAGCCCCATCGCCCAGTTCGAAAGCTGAACGAGTACCTGGAAATATGCTTCTTCCAGTATTTGTCACGGCATGAAAGAGTATGGCTGCAAATACGCTTTTTCCAGTGTTGTTATAGAGCCATACCGTTAAAATTCGGAAACTAACGGCCAGTATAACTCCTCCCCATATAATCAATCCCAGGCTCTGCCCGATTGAAATCTCCGACGGAAAATGCCATACCCCATGGATTAACCCAATGATGAGGCTGGCTGTCAGTGCGGTGTATCTGGCTTGCATAGGATCAGTAACATATCCAGTATAGCCAAGCTCTTCACCTGCAGCAGCAAAAAAGAACGCGATAAAGAGAAGTGGTGTCAGAATGGGCGGGTTCCAAACAGTTGGGACCGGTAGTCCTGCTAAACGCATTACCACATAAGTTAACACGTAGATAAAAGGGAGCAACAAAATGATGGGAACATACCATAATTTTTTCGTGATCCTCTTATAATCGAATGCTCTTTTTAAGAGATTCTTTACTCCTAAAAGTTTCTCTTCCCTGTACACAAGGATAGATGCTGTTATCATAGGGGAAAAAGTGGCCACAATGTCTGTCACGGGAAGATTATCCACTGGAAGCTTAATCGGGAAAACTGCATTAATCACCCAAAGTGGAATAGAAAGAGCATAAACTAATATAAAAAATTTTAAGGGAGATCTTTTAGATGAGGCCCCAATATTCCCCTTTAATTCTTTTCTTTTTTCAATCTTTGCCATAATCTATTTTCGCCATTACTATTTTCATGTAAAGACATTCCAGCCTTTTAGCTCATTAATGTTCACCCAATTCTTTAGAAAATCTGTCTGTTACAAGATTAAGCTGATTTTCCTTCGTATGTCCAGAAATCCATTAATATCTATCTTTTTATGGTCTATTCAAAAAATCCCTTTGGTGTTTCTTCTTTCAGGAAAGGTTCAATGAAAGCGGTTAAAAGATCGGTCTGAGTAATGACGGCTGTATGAGATGTTGCCGGCATAACAGCAAGACGTGAATTCGACAATGGCTTGTCCATATCGCCCATAATACCACCGCCGAGCAACCGAAACATAGCTACTGTATGTTCGAGTGTTGCACCGTCTGCATCACCAGCTATGATCAACACGGGGGTTTTCAATTTTTTAACATCTTCTTCCCATGCCATCGGCTCCTTTTCGAGAGCTATCAGCTTCTCCACAAGTGCGGGAAAACCATCGGGATTAGGGGCAAGCTTACGATAGTCTTCAGCAAGTGGCATATTGACAAACGTTTCTACAGTCATTTGTGGAATGAAGTTCTTGAACTCCGGCTGCCAACCTTCAAGATCGTAGGCACCTGAGCAAAATATAAGTTTATTTACCTTCTCTGGGTAGCGGATGGCTAGTTGCAATCCGGCCTCAGCACCCATGGAATAACCGAATACATCAGATTTCTTAAGACCTACCTCGCCCATAAAAGCAGCTACATCATCTGCAAGGTTCGGATATGTGATAGAGCGATCGATGTCAGTGGTCCGGCCATGGCCCTGGAATTCGAGCGCGTAAACCTTGCGGGTCCTAGCGAGCATGGGAATTATTTCCCCCATTGATATTATGTTCATATAAGCACCGTGCAATACGATTAGTGGATCACCATTGCCAGAAACTTCATAATACATTTTCATTCCATTCACGTTGGCATATTCACCTTCTCTTTTAATCATATTTTATTCCTGTTTTTTTTAAACAAATTCCTGTAAAAAAAATTAGATTCTCATGCAAATATGGAAAAACAGGGTTATTTACCTTTATATGCCTGTTTTAATTTTTCTACGTCCAGTTTATTCATTTGCATCATGGTCTGCATTACTCTCTGAGATTTTTCCGGATCTGGATCACTTAAATACTCCCCTAAAATGGTGGGCACGATCTGCCAGGCCAGGCCAAATTTATCCTTAACCCAACCAGGTCCCATCTCTATTCCCCCCTCTAAAAGTTTCCCCCACAATTCATCCACTTCTTTCTGCGTTTTGCAGTTTACAAACATCGATATGGCTTCAGTAAATTTGAATTGTGGATTACCATTTAATGCATAAAATTCTTGTCCTTCGAGCTGGAAAGTCACTGACATAACCGATCCTTCCGGACCCGGGCCGGCTTCGCCATAGTACATTTTGTTTATTATCTTAGAATCATTAAAGATTGAGGTATAAAAATTGACCGCCTCCTCAGCTTTACTATCTTCAAACCATAAGAATGGTACGATTTTTTGCATTTAACTCCTCCTTTATCTATCTACTTTTGTATCTTTTCCAGCAGCTCATCAAGACGATTATAAGAATCATTAATTCCCTCTTCCATGCCAGACATAAGCATCCCATCACGATCCTCAACTGACTGGAAGACAGATTGAGATGTTAACTTTGTTTTATCATCAGATAATTCCTCAAATCTCGCCGTTTCTAGAATAACATGTCCTGACTCTGGAAGCCCTTCAAACTCAAATGTGCCAATAATTCTTTCAGGAGCTGTAACCTCATGGTTCACTCCATGAAATGCAAACTCATTCCCTTCATGATCTTTTTGAATATACCTCCAGGATCCGCCGCTTCTCGGTTCAAATGTTTCAAGAGTCATTTCAAGTCCTCGTGGTCCAAGCCACTGAACATAAAGATCCGGATCTGTAAACGCTTTAAAAACAAGCTCACGACGCGCACCAAATTCTCTTATAATAAAAAGTTCTTGCTTTCCAGGTTCTGCAATAATTTCTGTTTTATTATTTACCAAGTTAACACCTCCATTAATATAAACAAATTTTATTTCTATTCAAATTTTCGCCAGAAGTTTGGCGAGTTTATCCAGTGATTCGTTCCATCCCTGCTGCATATCACTTAATTCTGTCTCACTAAGATTTGTAACGTCTGAATGGTTCACCGTGAGTTTAGTCTTATCTCCTTCTTCTTCAAATGTCACCCGGATTTGCATTTCCATTGGAAAGTCTGCACCCATTCCGTAGTGTGTCGCTGGAACTGTATTTCCTTCATTATCAGCGAAGGAATCTGTCATAACCAAGCGTTCTGGTTCGACGATCTCGCGATAAACTCCTTTGCTGCAGAAATCTTGACCATCAGGCGATCGCATACAGTTGAAATATTCACCCCCCACCCTGAGATCAACCTTAGAAACTGGGGACGTAAAATCTTTGGGCCCCCACCACTGCATGAACATATCAGGATCAGTCCATGCTTTCCATACAACTTCACGCGGTGCATCGACGCCTCGTGTAATGGTTAATTCTTTTTCATCTGCCATTTGTTTCAACTCCTTTTCCATTCTTTTAATTATTAAGTGCTTTTTCGTGCCCCATTGCACCCCTCATACCATTCATCTTGAGGGTGGATGAACGATAGAGGATCATGTTTAGATTTGTAGGCGAAATATCCCTCAGGAATTTCTGTACCATAAAAGAAAAGACAAACATGCTTTCCATATAAAGTATCAACTATAAAAAAATTCAATGCGTTATTTAGTCCCGAATGATTTGTTTTTTTATTCATGAATAATCCTCCTAACTTTTTATCATGTTAAAATGACATGTATAAAACTCGTTGTCAGGATCATCTGCAAATAGGTACTTAATTTAATCTTCATATTTTATATGGCCTTTATATTACTTAAAAATTTATAAATTTACATCATGTTTAGTTTAGATAAATTATTCAACAGTAACAAATAATGGTAAATTTAATATAACAAAAAATTATAATTAGTAATGTTTCTTTTTTAAAGATTGAAATAAATTTAAAATAGTTATTTATCTAGAACTAATTCAACGTGTGTTTTGAAAATGAGAATCGTTGTTTATCATGCAGAAGAGTGCGACAGAAAAAAATGTACTACAGTTAAACTTGGAAAACAGGGAAAAGTTAAAGTAGTTACAAAATTAAATCAATTACCTACAGGTGCAATTGTTTTAGATCCATATTCCCAAAAAGCATTATCTGTTGAAGATAGGGAGACGATAATGGAAAAAGGGCTTGTAGGGCTTGATTGTTCATGGAAGAGATTAGATAAAGTCCCTTATAGACTAAAAACAGGTAAAAACAGCAGATCATTGCCTTTCCTAATTGCTGCAAATCCAACCAATTATGGAAAGCCATGCATATTATCTACTGCTGAAGCAATTGCAGCAAGTTTTTATATAATTGGATTTAAAGATATAGCTACCGATATTATGTCGGGGTTCAAGTGGGGACCGCATTTTCTAACGCTCAATGAAGAGCTTTTAGAAAGGTATTCTAAAGCTAAAAGCAGTTTAGAAGTTGTAGAAAT
>JAEZKE010000135.1 GCA_023436175.1 Methanobacteriota archaeon | reverse complement strand
AAAACCGCTGGTGAAGTATCTGACGGTGCATTAATCAACGCATCAAACCCAAAAGACTTTGAAGCTGCAGTTCCTCTCATAAAAGAAGGAGCAGAAGCAGGCGGTAAAAGTATAAGCGACGTTGACGTAGCAGCATACACTTGCTGTTCTATTGACGATGATAAAGGCAAAGCCACAGGCGCAGCAAAAATTGTTGTTGCTTTCATTGCTGCTGGTTCACCACCACCAGTATTCGAAAGACACGGCCTACCTACCGACACTGGTGCTAAATTCGGAGAATTCTTAGGTAAAGGAGACTTCGGTGGAGCAATCGGTGCTGTAAACGACGATTTAATGAATGCATTCTCTGTTGTCGGAACTCCTGATGACTTCATACCAAAAATTGAAGCTCTCGGAGAAATGGGTGTAACCCAGTATGTTGCAGGTTCCCCAATTGGTCCTGACAAAGAAAAATCCATAAAATTACTTGGAGACGTAATTAGCTCATTCTAAATTCTCCAAACTTCTTTTTTTATTTTTAGAATTATTAAGCTGTTTTTGAAGCATGTTATTTTTCATTTAAAACAAGTACTATACATCAATATATTTAATTTAAGTACAACAAACTATAGTATCTAATTAATTTTTCTTAAAAAATTACAAAAAAATTGAAAACTATCAAATATTTTCTATTATCAAAATTAAATATACCCATGAAAATTATGGAAATTTAAAACCAACCTTTCAAAAATCTATGATTTTTGATACGACAAAATTGAAAATTTTGTCAGCTTTTTAGAAAAAAGCCGTCGAAAAATCTAAGATTTTTCGGGCATGCAAAAAACAAGTTTTTTGCGGTTGCAAATCTTCGATTTGCAAACATCAAAAATTCTCTGAATTTTTGATAGGTTGATCAAAACACACTATAACCCGTGAAAATTATGGAAATTCAAAACTTAATGTCAGACATTAGAAAAAACGCCATCAAAAGGATGGATAAACAATCACCATCTGATCTTGCAGTAACATGGACTTCAGAAGACCTGCTCTATTCTGGAAAAGGAAATGCTATTTTCATAATTATACCAACTCCAGGATGTGCCCATGCACTTTCAGAATCAGGTGGATGCACAATGTGCAGTTACATTGCAGATTCACCTCTTGAAAAGGTTTCTTCAGATGATTCAGTTAATATATTCAAAAATCTCATGGAAAAACATGAAATAAAACCAAAGACTGCTGTTAAAATCTTTGTCTCAGGAAGTTTTTTAAATGAAGATGAATTACCTAAAGAGGCACGTGATAAGATTCTCAAAATCCTGAACAGTAAAGAAAATGTGGAAGAAGTTATAGTCGAATCTCGTCCAGAATATGTAACTGAAGAAGTAATTAGAGAGTGTTGCAGTCTTCTGCCAGATAAAATATTTGAAGTAAGCATAGGACTTGAAAGCAGCAATGATTACATTAAAAAATGCAGGATAAATAAAGGTTTTTTAAATGCAGATTTTGAAAAAGCCATCAATATCATCAAAAAGATGAAAAATAACTATAAAGTCACATCTAAGGCTTATCTTTTTGTTAAACCAATTTTAACATCTGAAAAAGAGGCAATTGAAGATGCAGTGTCATCTGCCAGGTATGCAGAAGAAGTTGGTGTTGATAGAATATCCTTCTGCCCGGCAACAATCCACAAAGGAACTCTTATGGAACTTCTATGGCGCAGAGGCTCATACCAACCCCCATGGATATGGAGTACACTCGAAATCATAAAAAGAGTTAGAAGTTCAGCTAAAATTCCAGTGATAATGGATACTTCTGGTTTTGGAACACGGAGAGGACCTTTTAACTGTAAAAAGTGCAATAAAAAATTCAAAAATTTGATCATTGAATCCAATCTCAATCAGATCATTCCCGAAGAATTTGAATGTGAATGTAAAAATAAATGGGTTGCGGATGTTGAGTTTGGTGATGTGACCAGGTCAACATGTAATATAACAAATAAATAAAATGGTTTTTTAACCATTAATTTTAGATATAATATGAATTTATTGTTTATTTTAAAAAATTGGTATTAAATCCGTTCCCTATACTTTAACTCTTTAAACTCAATTTTAAATTCAGTTCCATTCTCCCGGTTAAGTTCTATGGATCCATCTACCTGATTTATTAACATACTAACCAATTGTAAACCTAAAGAGTTAGTATTTTTAAAATCTAAGTCTTCAGGAAATCCAATACCGTTATCCTTAATTTTAAGGGTAAATTTTTCATTTTCAGGATATAATTTTACCCATATTTTATATTTTTTAGCTTGTTCATCACCATCGGGAAATGCGTGTTTAATAGAATTAGTTATAAGTTCAGTGATAATAAGGCCGCAAGGAATTGATGTCTCAATATTGAGTTCTATATTACTTAAATTCAAGTTGTATTCAATCATGCCAGGATTTACATCATACGTCTGAAATAAGTTAGTTACAATATTAGATATGTAACTACCAAAGTTAATTTGATCAAGATTTTTGGATTGATAAAGTTTTTCATGGACCATTGAAATAGATTTAACCCTATTTTGACTCTCTTTTAAAAATTCAATTGATTGTTCATCTTTAATATAAGGAATCTGGAGGTTAAGAAGGCTACTTATTATCTGTAAATTATTTTTAACGCGATGATGAATCTCTCGGAGGAGTAATTCTTTCTCCTGAAGTGTTGCCAAAAGTTCACTGGTTCGCTCCTGAACTTTAATTTCTAAATCATCGTGCGCGTTTCTTAAATACTGTTCAGCTCTTTTTTGCTCGCTGATATCTGTCGTAAGTGTTACATACAAATTTTTAGCAGGTGAAAATGCTGAAAAAGAAAAATAACTATCTATAGTCGGAGAATACGTTTCATACTTTTTAATTTTCCCGGTGGAGACTATTTCATTCACTTCTTTTATCAAGGAGGAAACAGCATTAGATCCATAGAGTTTAGTGATACTTTTGCCCCTGAAATTTTTATTGATGAACATTCTACTGGTGGAAGATGCAGGATTAGCATATTTAATAATCAAATCAACTACATTTCCATTTCTATCATACACTATTCTGTAAACAGTTATGCCTTCCTGCATATTTTCAAATATAGTATAATAGTCTTCACTGGTAAGTGAAAATATATCCAAGCCCGTATTTTTCATAAAAATCATTACAAGTTATTCACATCATTTTCTAAATATGTATTAGGAAGGAAGGTATAAAAAAATGTTTCTTTAAAATATTTCTAAAACCTTAAAAATAGTTCAAAATATTGGAAAAAAATAAGATATTCTATAACATTTGAAATGAATTTATAGGATACTACATCAAAAATAAGATATTTCAGCATTTCTCATTGGTATTGTAAAGTAAAAAGTAGATCCAACCCCTAATTCTGATTCAACCCAAATTCTACCACCATGACGTTCGATAATTCTTTTACTGATTGCAAGACCAATTCCCGCACCTTTATACTCATCCATAGTGTGTAAACGTTTGAATACTTCAAATATTTTATTTTTATATTGTGGTTCTAATCCAATTCCATTGTCAGATACGCACAATATATGTTCCCTCTTTTTTTCATCCTCCCTTGCAGATATGTGAATTTTGGGGGCAACATTTTTCTTTTTAAATTTTATAGCATTTGATATCAAATTCTGAAATAGTTGGATCAACTGGTTTCTATCGGCAATAACTGTTGGAAGCTTATCATAAGTGACTTTAGCTCTGCTCTCACTAATTGAAGCATGTAAGTTAGATAAAGCAATTATTAACACTTCTTCAGTGTCTGTAAAATAAAACACATCGCCTTTTGTACCTATCCTGGAATAATCAAGTAAACCCTGAATCATTTCTTTCATTCGCGTTGCAGCATCAACTATGAATCCAATAAACTCATCAGCATCAGTATCTATTTTATTTTTATAACGTCGTTCTAAAAGCTGTGTAAAACTTGCAATAGTTCTAAGTGGCTCTTGAAGATCATGAGAAGTAATATAAGCAAATTGCTGTAATTCATCATTGGAACGTTTTAATTCATTTATTGTTTCTTTTAATTTCTTTTCAGCCTTTTTACGCTCACTTATGTCTCTAGCCATTCCTAAAACTAATTTTTGGCCCCTAATTTCTATTGGAAATCCCGTCACCTCAACTGGTACTTTTTTACCATCCCTTTTAATTAGAACGAATTCTTCAGGACCAGTAGTATCACCCTGAACGTTTTCATGCAGCAGTTTAAATACATTGGGGATCTGATCTTCACTGGTCAATCCCAATTCCACAATATTTTTACCTATGACATCTTCCTTTTTTAAATCTACAAGTCTTTCAGCAGCTCTATTACCATCTAAAAAGTTTCCGTCCATATCAGTGAGGAAATAGGGATCAGGAGCATATTCAAATAATATTTTAAACCTTTCTTCACTTGCTCTTAATGCTTTCTCTGCCTTTTTACTTTCAGTAATATCCCTTGAAATTACAGATATTCCCGTAACTTTTCCCTCAAAGTTTTTGACAGAAAATAAATTCACAGATACATATATTTCATTACCATCTTTTCTCAGCCTTTGAGCTTCATAATGGATTATATTTTTTCCTTCTTTAAGTTCAGTTATACAGTCATCTACTTTTTTAAACTGAGATGGGCTAAATAAAGGAGAAGGCCCTTTTCCAACCATTTCACGAGCTGAATATCCATATACTTTTTCAGCTCCTCTATTCCAGCTCGTTATAATTCCATCAAGTGTTAAGCCAATTATTGCATCATCTGAAGATTCAACAATATTTGCCAATCTCCGGATATTCTCTTCTGCTTTTTTACTTTCAGTAATATCTTCTCCAGAAATAAGTGCATTTATAAAATTACCATTATTATCTCTAAGCACAGCAATATTCCATGAAATAAGTCTCTCTTCACCATTTTTTGTTAAAATAGGGCCTTCATAATGTTTAAATCTTTTTAAGTCACCCGATATTATGCCCATAGCAATATCTGTTAATTCTGCCTTAAATTTTTCTGGAATAAAATCAATGAAGCTCTTTCCGATAATTTCACTGGCAGTATGTCCTACAATTTCAATACCCTTTTTATTTATTAAAGATATAGTTAAATCTCTATTTATTGCAACCAGAACAACCCCTGCAATATCAAGATATGTTTGCGCCCTTACTTTTTCTTCATATAATGCATTCTCTGCATTTTTACGCTCTTCTATCTCCTTTTTCAATTGTTTATTTGAATCTTTAAGTTCTCTTGTACGTTCCTGAATTTTAAACTCTAAATTATCATGTGCATCCTTTAATTCTTTCTGAGCCTTTTTTTGCTCAGTTATATCAGCTGCCACTGCAAGCACTGATTTTACATTCCCATTTTCATCAAATTCTGGAATATTCTTAGATTCATAGTACTTCAACCCTTCAGAACTATGTATTGTAAATTCTAAATTTTCAGGCTTTCCAGTTTCAAAAATTCTCTTTAAGAGTGATTCAATAGTATTTACTAACTCCCCAGGCATTCCAATTTCTTTATGAGTTTTACCAATATAATCTTCCTGTGATAATCCTGTCATATCAGCTCCTGCCGGATTAATGAAAACATGCCTTAAATCTTGGTCATATCTCGTTATACCTAATGGTGAATTTTCAACCAGTGTTTTAAATTCTTCTCTACTATCTTCCAGGTCTTTCTCCATTTTTTTACGATCTGTAATGTCTAAAAATGATCCTATAATTTTTTTAGTGCCTGGAAACATAGTTACATTAACAAGAACATTTCTAATATCTCCATTTTTATTAATAGCATGGAATTCATATTCTTTAGGGGCGGCTTCTGGATTCTCCATACGAATTTTATGATATTTTTTCATTCTTTCTAGATCATCTTTACTGACTATAAATTCAGTCCATTTTTTCTTATTTTCCACTTCTTCCTTTGAAAAGCCAAAAGTTTTTTCAACTTCTTCATTTATCAATGATATAGTCATATCTTCTTCAATGATCATGAATGCAATGCCCGTATTTTCAAAAATAGTACGATATCTTACTTCTGACTCTTTCAGGGCTCTTTCAATATTTTTACGATCCGTATTGTCTAAAAATGATGCTATAGTCTTTTGAGTACCGGGAATCATAGAAATTGTGATAATCATATCTTTAATGTTACCTTCTTTAGTAATAGCTTGAAATTCGTATTTTTTCGGTGCTGCACTATGATCAAGTCTTCGAAGCATGTGATATTCTTCCATTTTCTTTAAATCTTTTTTAACTACAAATTCTTCCCAACTTCTCTTTCCTTCTATTTCTTCCTTTGAATATCCCATAATTTCTTCAGCTTCAGTATTCATTAAAGATATTGTTGTATCCTCCTCCATAATTGCAAAGGCAATGCCTGTATTTTCAAAAATAGTACGATATTTGACTTCAGATTCTCTTAATGTTTCTTCGGCTTTTTTACGTTTGGTAATGTCCGTGTTAATCTCCATAAAATTTATTGGCCTATTATATTCATCTTTTTGCAGTGCCCATCTGCTTGAGACTGTAATTTTTTCACCACTCCTTTTTGTATGAATTAATTCACCTTCCCAATATCCTTTACAAAGAAATTGTTCACAGGTTTCTTTTAGTGAATGTGGAAATTCAGTCTTCAGTAAATCATGAGTAACTTTACCTAAAACCTCTTCTTCATGCCAGCCATATCTTTCTTCAGCTCCATGATTCCAAAAAGTAATTTTATCATCCATATCATGGACAATAATT
>JAEZKE010000126.1 GCA_023436175.1 Methanobacteriota archaeon | reverse complement strand
GACTTAGATCGTGCAATGGCTCTTGATAACGCGGGAGCTGATATTATAGCCATAGACGTTGCCCATGCACATAATTTACATGTTGTGGATGCTGTTAAAAAAATTAAAGACAACATCGATGCTGACTTACTTGTTGGTAACATTGCAACAGCAGAAGCTGCTGAAGCATTAATAGCAAAAGAGATAGACGGACTTAAAGTTGGTATTGGACCAGGATCTATATGTACAACAAGAATAATTGCTGGTGTGGGTGTTCCACAGCTTACTGCAGTATCAGATGTTGCTGATGTTGCAAAAGATTCTGGAATCCCAGTTATAGCAGATGGTGGTCTAAGATTCTCAGGGGATATTGCAAAGGCCATAGCAGTAGGTGCTGATGCAGTAATGCTTGGAAGTTTACTTGCAGGAACACATGAAGCTCCTGGTGATGTTGTAATCATGAATGGAAGAAAATTCAAACAGTACCGAGGCATGGGTTCACTTGGAGCTATGACAGGGGGAGTTGGTGCAGGAACAGACCGCTACTTCCAGGAAGTAAAAGGACCAATGAAACATGCTAAACTTGTTCCTGAAGGAGTAGAAGGAGTTGTCCCATACAAAGGCCCTGTAAATGATGTTTTATTCCAGTTAATAGGCGGACTTAAGTCTTCTATGGGTTACTGCGGTGCAAAAGACATTCCCGCTATGAAAGAGAAATCAAGGCTTGTAAGGATTACCGCAAGTGGTATGATAGAAAGTCACCCTCATGACCTTACAATAACCAATGAAAGTCCAAATTATCCCACGACCCGGTTAATGTAAAACTTTTTCTTTTTTTAAATTTTTTTATCTAATTTCTTTTTTGGGGATTCAATTCATGAAATCTATTATAATCCTGTGCGGTGGTAGAAGCCGAAGAATGGGAAAAGATAAAGGTTCGCTTGTTTTAAATGGTAAACCCATGATTGTTCATGTATTGGATACAGTTAAAAGCATTGTTGACGAAATTATACTGGTTTTAAGGGATCAGGAACAAATTGATAAATATAAACCTATTTTAAAAGATGTAGATGTGTCAATTAAAATTGTTACAGATGAAACAAAAGATCAGGGCCCGTTAGTTGGCATCTTAACTGGACTTTCACATGTTAACTCAGAATATGCTCAAGTTTTACCCTGCGATTCCCCTTTTATTTCTAAATCATTTGTTTTAAAGATGTTTGAAATTGCAAAAGGTGGAAAATTTGATGCAATTGTTCCAATATGGGATGATGGGCATATTGAGCCTCTGCACTCTCTTTATAAAAAGGACATAATAACTATCATCAGGGATCTAATTAAAAAAGAAAAACGCAATGTTAGCTCGCTTTTCGAAGGTTTAGACGTGGAATATATTGACGTTGAGGATCTTGATGAAACAGCAATGAGTTTTCGAAATTTAAACAAAGTTAATGACCTTGAATTATAAAGGATTATAAACATTATAAAACCATTAATAAACTCATTTTTAGAAGATTTTAATAATTAAACATCTTGTTTTTTAAATTTTTTAATGCTCTACCCTTTTGAATATATTATAATTTAAAAAATGAATTTTTATTCAATCTAAACTGCTTTGTGAAATATAGTTAGTCTAGTACATTTTTTACAAACCTAAACATTTAATAGTAAGTAAGTAATAAAATAATATAGTAAAGTATGTAATTACTAACTGATGTAACAATAAAACAGTACAAGCACAGTTTTTTGTACTAATAAAAACCTTAAGAAGTCAAAAACTATCATGACAAACTCAAAAGCACTGCTACTCCCTTATATTAAAGTTTTGTATAAACGGTTAATTTATAGTCTTTAAAAGTAAATGTGGTGAAAAAATGAATGTTGTCATACTTTGTGGCGGTAAAGGGACAAGACTGCGAGAAGAAACAGAATTTCGTCCTAAACCCATGGTCCAAATAGGAAATAGACCTCTGCTCTGGCACATAATGAAAATTTATTCCAATTATGGATTTAAAGATTTTATCATATGCCTTGGTTACAAAGGAGACATGATAAAAGAATATTTCCTGAATTATGAGATGATGAACAACGACTTTACCATCCAACTTGGCAACCGTGATAAAATTCAAATTCATGATTATCATAATGAAACCGACTGGCAGGTTACACTCACAGATACAGGCTCAGAATCACAGACCGGTGCACGAGTAAAGAAAATAGAAAAATACATCGATGGAGATTCATTTATGTTAACCTATGGAGATGGAGTAGGCAATATAAACATTAAAGACCTTGTAAATTTTCACAATTCCCACGAAAAAATAGGGACAATGACCGGAGTACACCCGTCTTCAAGATTTGGTGAACTCAGCATTGAAAACCATCAAATTTTAAAATTCAATGAAAAACCTCGGGCTAAATCTAATCTTATTAACGGTGGTTTTTTTGTATTTGATACTGCATTTTTTGATTATCTAACAAAGGATGATATGTGTATACTAGAAAAAGAGCCTTTAGAAAAAATGGTGGCAGATGGAGAGTTAATGCTTTATCCACATAGTGGTTTCTGGCAGTGCGTGGATACCTACAGAGAACTTGAGATTATGAATAATCTGTGGGATAATGAAATCAATCCACCATGGAAAGTTTGGAAATAGTATAATTGGAGGAAAAATTTTGCATAGTGAATTTTGGGAAGATAAAAACGTTTTTGTAACTGGTTGTACTGGTTTACTCGGATCATGGCTCACTAAAACTTTGATAGAAAGAGGAGCAAGTGTTACGGGACTTATAAGAGATTCAGTACCCAAATCTAACTTAAGATGGTCAGGATTCAGTGATAAAATTATCACAGTAAGGGGAGAATTAGAAGACTATTTTCTCATGGAGAGAATTATAAACGAATATGAAATTGAGACTATTTTCCATTTAGCTGCACAGACAATAGTCACTATAGCAAATAGGAACCCAATTTCTACTTTTGAGACAAATATTAAAGGTACCTGGAACATTTTAGAGGCTTGTAGAAGAGCGCCGCTGATTAAAAGAATAGTTTTTGCCTCAAGTGATAAAGCATATGGAGCTCAAAAGAAACTGCCTTACAGCGAAGAAACACCTTTAGAAGGTAGACATCCTTATGATGTCTCTAAAAGCTGTGCAGATTTACTATGTAAATCATACCACGATACTTATGATCTCCCTGTTTGCATAACCCGGTGTGGAAATTTCTACGGAGGAGGAGACCTGAATTTTAACCGAATTGTACCTGGAACAATACGTTCGGTGATAAAAAATGAAAACCCGGTTATCAGAAGCAATGGCAAAATGATCAGAGATTATTTTTATATTGAAGATGGTGTTGAAGCATATTTATCGCTAGCTGAAAAAATGGAAAACAGTAATATTCATGGGGAAGCTTTTAATTTTAGTAATGAAGACCCTACTGCAGTTATACAAATTGTTAACAGGATACTAAAACTTATGGAAAGTGATTTAAGTCCTAAGATATTGAACGAAACTAATAATGAAATAAAAAATCAGTATCTTTCTGCTTCAAAAGCTAAATCGCTCCTAAACTGGCAGCCATATTATACTTTAGATGAAGGACTTGAAAAAACTATTAAGTGGTACAGAACATTCCTCGAAAATAATATTCAAAATAGCAATTATATTCTCAATCAACTAGGCTCTCACGAATTAACGTAGTGAGTCTGTACAGAATAAACCTTCAAATGAGGTTTAATCATGAAATTATCAGATTATATTATTGATTTTATAGTTAAAGAAGGTGTTACTCACATCTTCGAAGTTTGTGGTGGTGCTTTAGCACATTTAATAGACTCATTATATGAACGAGAAGACATTTCAACTGTTTCTATGCATCATGAAATGGCAGCTGCTATTGCTGCAGAAGGATATTCAAGAGCTAGTGGTAATATAGGTGTAGCAATGGCCACAAGCGGTCCAGGTGCAACGAACTTAATAACAGGTATCGGGAGTTGCTTTTTTGATTCTATTCCTACTTTATTTATAACTGGTCAGGTAAATACCTATGAATTTAAGTTTGACAAAGATGTTAGGCAAATAGGATTCCAGGAAACAGATATAGTAAATATAGTGAAGCCTATTGTTAAAAATGGGGAAATTATAACAAATAAAGATAAAATTGGATACATACTTGAAAAATCAATTAGAACTGCACGTGAAGGGCGCCCTGGACCAGTGTTATTAGATATTCCAATGAATATACAAAAATCTGACATTAATTTATCAAGTATAGATTGCCCTACAGAAAATAATGACCTTTATAAGCCCTGTGACATGAAAATGATAAATAAAATAGTGCAAATTATTGAATCATCTTTTAGACCCGTTGTTTTAGTAGGCGGAGGAATAAGGTTATCAGGGGCTGAGAAAGAGCTTCTTAAATTAATTTACAAAACCGGAATTCCTGTTGTAACTTCTTTAATGGGATTAGATGCAATTCCTCATGATCATGAATCTTTTGTAGGTATGATCGGAACTTATGGAAACCGTTATGCTAATTTAACCCTATCAAATGCAGATTTACTCATAGCTTTAGGTACCCGATTAGATACAAGGCAAACGGGTACACTACCTGAATCCTTTGCAAGAGATTCTAAACTTGTTCATGTAGATATAGATCCTAATGAATTAAATAATAAAATAAAAGCAGATTTTGCGGTTAATTTAGATGTTAAAAAATTTTTAATGCATTTAAATGAAAAAATTCAGGATTATGACAGAAGAAAAATCAAACCCTGGAAAAACACAGTAAATTCATTTAAAAAGAGATATGTATCCTATAAAATCCCTATAGATAATTCAATAGAGCCCAATTACTTAATGTTTAGATTATCACAGTTTTTACCAGAAGATGCAATAATATGTGTTGATGTTGGCCAAAACCAGATGTGGGCGGCTCAATCCCTTAATTTAAAAAAATCACAGAGATTTTTAACACAGGGGGGAATGGCTTCAATAGGATCTGCCTTACCAATGGCAATAGGGGCATCTTTTGCCCAGCCAGATAAAACAATTGTTGTTATAACTGGTGATGGTGGATTTCAATTCAATATACAGGAACTGGAAACTATTTATCACCATAATTTGCCCATTAAGATTATACTATTGAATAATCATTCTTATGGAATGATAAAACAATTTCAAGAACAATATTTCAACGGTAGATTCCAGTCTACAGGTAAAGGATACAGTTGTCCTGATTTCCAAAATGTTGTAAAAGCCTACAAAATAAAATCAATGAAAATAAGCACAAATAACGAAATAAACAACGCCTTTGGACATTTTTTTACAGATAATTCACCATTATTTTTAGAAGTATTGATAGATTCCAAGCAAAAGGTTTTACCTAAATTATCTGTTAATAGACCTATAGAAGATCAAGAACCGCTTTTATCACTTAAAGAACTTAAATTCAACATGTGTATAGAAGTTTTAGAAAGAAACACTGGAAATAAAAACTGTAAATAAAGTTTGAATAAAATCAATGAATTTTACAAAAGTAGGGATTTTATGAATTCATTTAACTTAAAACTATTAGAAAATTATTATAAAAGCGAAAAAATGAATAAACAGGAATATATTCAACGCATGCATGATATCCACAAAATATTATTTGAGTACAGCTCCTTTATTAAAAATAAAGATATAAAAAAAATAGAAATAGAAGATAGTCAAGTAGTCATAACTACTCGAGAAAATGAAATCAAACTTCTATGTGATGAGTTTGATCACAGGATAGTGCCCATTGAAATTTTAAATTTTGATTTTTATGAAAAAGAAGAAATTAATCTTATTTTAAAATTAATTAAAGAAAATAGTGTTATTCTTGATATAGGTGCTAATATTGGATGGTATTCTCTTAAAATAGCGAAAAATATCAACAATGTTAGAATATTAGCCTTTGAACCTATTCCAAAAACTTTCAAATATCTTAAAGAGAACATGTATCTAAATCAAGTTTCAGGTATTAAAGCTCTTAATTATGGTTTTTCTGATGAGGAAAAAAATATAGTATTCTATTATTACCCTGAAGGTTCATGTAATGCTTCTGCAGTTAATTTATCTGGAAGAAAAGACGTTGATAAAATAACCTGCAAGTTAACTACCCTTGATAAGTTTACCAAGAATGAAGATATATCTATTGATTTTATAAAATGTGATGTGGAAGGATCAGAGTTATTTGTGTTTAAAGGCGGAATTGAAACTATTAAAAGAGATAAACCCATAATTTTTACAGAATTACTAAGAAAATGGGCAGCTAAGTTTAATTATCACCCCAATGAAGTAATCTCACTGTTAAAGGAAAATGGATACAGATGTTTCACCATGAAGTGCGGAAATCTATGTGAAATTGATAGAATTGATGAAAACACTGTAGAAACAAATTTCCTGTTTTTAAACGACAAAAAGCATTCTGACTTAATAGAATTATATAAAGCGTAATTGGTGAGCTGATGAGTAACTCCATAGTTGAAACTGATTTAAACTTTATTGTTAACTCTAATAATCCCTGGGAGTTACTTGAAGGTGCAAATATTTTAATTTCAGGGGCAGGTGGATTTTTACCTGCATATATGGTGGAAACTATTCTATATTTAAATAAAACCAAGTTCAAAGATAAAGCCAATATATTTGCGCTTGTAAGAAATAAAAAAAATACATTAAAGCGTTTTTCTAATTACCGCGATAGTGATGAATTAAATTTTATTGTACAGGATGTCTGCAAGCCCATTGATATTACTGGAGAAATTCATTATATAATCCATGCTGCCAGCCAGGCAAGCCCTAAATTTTATAAAAATGATCCTGTAGGAACTCTTTGTCCTAATATCATAGGGACATATTATCTCCTTGAAGTAGCAAGGGAAAAAAATGTTAAAAGTTTCTTATTCTTCAGCAGTGCTGAAATTTATGGGAAAGTTAGGGAAAACGAGATCCCTACAAAAGAAAAATACTTTGGTTCCGTTGATCCAACTGATGTTCGTTCTAGCTATGCTGAAAGCAAGAGAATGGGGGAAACCATGTGTATTTCCTGGTTTAAGCAGTATGGAGTGCCTGTAAAAATTGTCAGGCCGTTTCATACATACGGTCCTGGAATGAACCTCAACGACGGTAGAGTTTTCGCAGATTTTGTCTCAAATATTGTTAAAAAAGAAGATATTATAATTAAAAGTGATGGTAAGGCTACCCGAGCTTTTTGTTATTTGGCTGATGCAATAACTGGATTTTTTACTGTACTGCTGAAAGGAAAAAATGGTGAATCTTACAACGTTGGTAACGATAAATGCGAAGTAAATATTGCTGAATTAGCAGGAAAGCTTGTAAATTTATTTCCAGAGTACAAATTAAATGTAATTAAAGAAAAAAGAGATGATCCTGATTACTTAGAAAGCAAAATTATTAGAAATTGTCCAGATATATCCAAAATTCGTTCAATTGGATGGAAACCACATTATTCAATAGAAGAAGGATTTAAAAGGACAATAAAAAGTTTTAATCGATGAAGATAATTGTTTAGGTGGATGCATGGAAGAAGAGTTAAGAAATGAAATACATGATAAAGTCAGATTAATCTATAAAAATAGAAAAAATTCTGAAGTTTTTATACCCGGTAAAACTGAAGTCAATTATGCAGGGAGAGTTTATGATGAAAATGAACTTATTAGTCTCGTAGATTCCTCCCTTGATTTCTGGCTTACAGCAGGTAAATATGCAAATAAGTTTGAAAAAGATTTTGCAGAGTTTTTAGGCATAAAATATTGCTTATTAACAAATTCAGGGTCTTCAGCAAATCTTCTAGCTATTTCTGCCCTTACTTCATCTAAGTTAGGTGAAAAAAGGTTGAAACCAGGTGATGAAGTAATCACTACTGCATGTGGATTCCCAACTACACTGAACCCAATTATTCAAAACAATTTAATCCCAACTTTGGTGGATGTAGAACTAGGTACCTGCAATATTCAGGTGGAAAAGATCGAAGATGCACTTTCCAGTAAAACTCGAGCTATTTTTGTACCGCATACACTTGGAAACCCCGTTAATATTCATGAAATTATAGATATTGTGGAAGAGAATGACTTATGGTTTATAGAAGATAATTGTGATGCTTTAGGGTCACGTTATAAAGGCAAATATACAGGTACATTTGGCCATATATCCACTTTTAGTTTTTATCCGGCCCACCACATAACAATGGGAGAAGGAGGAGCTCTTGCAACTGATAGTCCTATTTTAAAAGATATTATAGCATCTTTTAGAGACTGGGGTAGAGATTGCTGGTGTGAAACTGGTTGTGACAATTCATGTGGTAAAAGATTTGGCTGGCAGTTGGGTGGATTGCCCTACGGCTATGATCATAAATATATTTATTCCCATATAGGATATAATCTTAAAATAACAGATATGCAAGCGGCAATAGGCATTCAACAGCTCCGAAAATTGCCTTTATTTATAAAAGCAAGAAAAAATAATTTTAAAAGGATTTACAATGCACTTAAAGAATATGAAAAATATTTACTGCTGCCTAAATTAGAAAATAATGCAGATCCAAGCTGGTTTGGATTTCCTATAATTGTTAGAGAAGAAGCTCCATTTACAAGAATCGATATTGTAAGACATCTTGAGGAAAATAAAATAGCTATAAGAATGTTATTTGGTGGGAATCTTATTAAACAACCGGCATATCATAATATTAACTATCGCCTTGCAGATAACTTAAAGAATACGGATTTAGTGATGAATAATCTTTTCTGGATGGGAGTATATCCTGGAATTACAAAACAAAAAAGGGATTACATGATTAAAGTCTTAAAAGAGTTTTTAGATCGCCAATAATCCATTAATATTTAAAAAGTGTTAATGCCGATTAAATAATCTTAGTACTTTAATTAAAATAAGTATTTTATGAATAAAGAGGTAAGAAAATTTGAGTATTTTAGCAGAATATATTAAAAATGTCCCTGGTGTAAGCAGGATTATGTCCTTTTTAGGTATCGATAAAGCGATTTTTTACACGGTATTAACTGTTTTCTGGTCGATTATAGGTGGGCCCCTCTCAATATTTTTTATAATAAAATATCTGACTATAACTGAACAGGGATTCTGGTACACCTTTCAAAGTTTAGGGGCGCTGACTACCCTTGCAGAATTGGGATTTACAACCATAATCACCCAATTTATCAGTCATGAGTATGCCCATTTAAAAGAAAAAAATGGAATATTAACCGGTGATAACGAAAAGATAGACAGGACCATATCTCTTATTCACTTTTCATTTAAGTTTTATATTCTCGTTATTTCCACGGCATTTATCCTGCTGACTGTAACAGGTACCTTCATTTTAATGCATTCTACAGGAAACATCACATTTCTTTCAGCATGGATAATGTATTCTTTTACAGGTGCTTTCCTCCTTATGGTGTCTTTATCAGGCGCAATTTTAAAGGGTTTTAACAAAGTGGCACTGGTACAAAAAATAGTTTTTATTGCAAATTTTGCAGGTGTTATTTCCACATGGACTGCCCTTTCATCTGGCTTTGGTTTATGGGCACTAGTAACCGGCAGCGCAGCAAATATAATTTTAAGTATAATAATGTTTTTTTCCTCATCAAATATCTTATGGAATCAAATAATCCATTCTAAGGCAAGAAGCCATTATAACTGGTTTAAAGAAACATTACCTCTACAATGGAGATATGCAATTAGCTGGATATCAGGTTATTTAATATTACAGTTTATGGTTCCAGTTACAATGTACTATGCTGGTGCAGTTTTAGCTGGGAAATTGGGATTATCATTGGTAATAGCTAGAGGAGTACAGAGCATGGCAAGTTCATGGGGAATGACTAAATTACCACAGTTTAACATGCTTGTTGCTAGAAAAAACCACCAAAAGCTTGATATTTTACTTAAAAAAGTACAAAAACAGAGCTTAATCGTTTTTATTACAGGTGCAATTGTAGTACTTTTAATTCTATCTTTTATTTTTCCTTTGTTAGGTTGGGAGCAGAGAATACTTCCAGTTTATGAAGTTGCAATTATTTTACTTGCTGAAACTGCTCTTTTGATAATTTATAACTGGGCATTCTACTTAAGATCTCACAAAAGAGAGCCTTATATGGCCATCTCTGTAATAAATGGTATAACAACAGGTGTTGGCATTTGGGCCAGTCTGTACTTCTTTAATTCAACTCTATTTGCCTTAAGTGTCTACTGTATTGTACAGTGGGCAATTATAATTCCTGCCAGATGGATTTTTGTAAGGAAACGTGATGAATACCGCAAATTAGATATTTAATCAAAGTATTTGGTGTAACTATGATTGAAAAAAAGTTAGAAATCCTGATCATTACCTATAACCGTTCAATGGATCTTGAAAATACATTAAAATATTTGTTTAAAAGTCCCTTTTCTAAATGCAAGATTAGTATCCTTGATAATGCGTCTCCAGATGATACTCAAGATATATGTCTTAAATATCAAAAACAATTCCCAAAAATGGAAATTATAAGACATAAAAAAAATATTGGAGCAGCAGCCAATTATCTGCGTGCTGTGGAATTATCAGAATCGCTTTATAGCTGGATTTTATGTGATGATGATAATTTAGACTTTTCAGATTGTTCAGATATTATTAATGCCATTGAGACACAAAATTTTGATCTTATTTCAGTTGGACATCCTTCCTATTCCAATTGGATGCGGGGAGTGAAAACTACAGCCAAAAAATTGATAGATGATGGCGCAACCTATTTTACCACATTGAGTTTTATACCAAGTTCAATTTACAAAACTGGATTATATGATTCTTTCTGCCTTCATAAAAGCTACGATAATATATACACTCTGTTTCCTCATTTTGCATTTATAACTAAATCCGTAGAAGACGACTTTTCAATCTACGTATCTAAAAAAGAGATTGTCATTAGGGATGGTCACAATAATCCTGGATTTTCAGGTTTAGAATGGTTGAATGGGTGGTTTAATTCATGTTTGTTGCTCAAAGATAAAAAAATACGCCAGAAAGCAATACACGAAATATCATTTGATTCACCTTTAGTAAAAAAATTTTTATTAACAATAATATCTGAAAAAATTGTAAATAATGAAAAATCCCTTAAAAATTATTTAATGTTTCTTTCAAGTACAATTTCAGCTTTGAGATTCAGTAAAGACATTTTTCTAATACCATTAATTATCCCTTTAATTTTAGTCCCTGCATGGATATACAAAAATATAGGTAAACTCTGTTTAATTTGTATATTTGGAAAAAAATACAAAAAACGGATTAAAATTGTCCAGCAAGATCAAGATGCCTTCAGATAAATTTAGAGGCCCAATTTTTTTATAAAGTTTAATCTTTACGTTTAAAAATATATAAACTGATTAAATGATTTAATAATTGGTTATACCTTTAAATACCCCTTTAATAAAATTTTTGTTCATTTCGAATCCATTTCTTTCTTTTAATGCAGTACAGAAATAACAGAAATTTGTAATCCAGAAACCATATCCAAAAAAGTAGAATAAAAATGAAATATATTCAATCATATTCGCATTTTTCTTCATAAACCTGATCTTGTTGCGCGAATAATAATACAATTTAATTGGGCTGTTGAAAGATGTTGAAACCTTATGCCATACCTTTGATTTAGGAATGTATAATGACTTGTAACCTGCTTTAAATCCTCTCTTACATAAATCCGCTTCTTCCCAGTAAGCGAAATAGTTGGTATCTAAAAAACCTATTTTTTCAAAAACTTCCTTAGTTATAAGGATACATGATCCTTCAACATAATCCACTTTATTTATTCTGTTATATTGACCGTTATCCATCTCCTGATATCCTAATACTCTTGGAATGCCAGTGTAGGAATTTAAAAACCCTCCAGCAAACGAAATTACATCTTTTCTTCCTTCATAATCATAATAATAAGTTTTAGGACCTAAAAAGCCTGTATTTCTATCTTTTTGCCCGATTTTTACCAGTTCTGCTAAAAAATTTGTTTCGACAACGGTATCATTATTTAAAAGAAGTATATAATCACTTTTAAAATTTTTAAGGGCAAATTTAATCCCTATATTGTTTCCACCTGCAAATCCATAGTTGCTGTCATTTTCTATAATTATAATACTGCTTGGAAAAGTTACTTTACCATTGCCAATGATTTCATTAAATAATTTAAATTCATTTTCTGAAAAATTATAGAAATTAATTGGTTTATGTGTATAATTAAAAAATTCTGATTTTACCTGTAATTTACCTTTACAATACTCCTTTACTCTTTCTATTGAATCATCTGAAGATGCATTATCAACTAAAATAACCTGATAATTGGAATAATTAATTTGATAAATAGATTCAAGACATTCTATAGTGTCTTTCCAGCCGTTCCAATTTAAAATAATTATTGTTACGTTGGGAAAATATTTTTTCATTAATTCGATTCTCCTAATATTGCATAAATCAACAGATAACTACTATAAAGTTAAAATTTCATCTAATAAACCTTTTAACATTATAAAACTGTATTTTAATGAGTTTAATGTATATTCAATAGATTTGTACTTATATAAGAAGTAAAAGAGTTTAAATGGAGATATTAGTGAACTGAATATTATGCTACTGGCTGGAAACAGTTTATATCTGATACTGTAGATTCCGGTTAAGTAAGCATCTCTGAAATGATTGGGGTTTGGATAATGATCAACAACAGGGCTAACCACTTTTATCCAATCGTATTCCTTTTTTTCAACCCATTTTTTTATAAATTCATCTTCATATATGATTAAATCGTGAGGAATTGATATATCTTCAACAATCTTCGTCTTTATCATGGTTGCGATGGTATAACCCCTTTTATCAACTCTTCTTTGATTTACAACATTATTAAAGGGGGGAAATTTTGGAATATCTGCAGGGTAATGGTGAATAAAGTTGCTTTCAACAGCCCCTACTTCATTATCTGAAATATAATTAGATATTTCCCAAAACCAACCATTTCTTAAAGTTACATCACTGTCAATAAATGCAAACCATTCGGTATCTACGTTCTTTATACCAATTTCTCTGGATTTACCTAAAGCCGCGTTAGTTTGGATTATTTTAATATGGAATTTATCTCTATAGCTGTTAATTATGTCCAGTGTTTTGTCAGTTGAAAATCCATCTAAAACTATTAAATGACAAATTGATATCTCTTCAAATATTGAATTTAAACATTCTTGTAAGATGCTTTCGCTATTTTTAGTGCACATTATAACATCAATTTTCATTTGAATCACACATCTAAGATTTTTTAGTTTACCCATTTAAACTCTTAAATTTCCCATATTTTATTAATTAACACTTTTAAGGCCCTGTTTGTTTAAACAGTTAATATAAAACTATTATTTAATGTGCTGATAAATGAATTTGAATTCTATATTGATTTTTTTGAAAACATTGTTCAAAGAAGTCTGATTTATAATCAAAGCATAATCACTGGGAAACTTTACGTTAAAAGCGTAGTTATTTTTAGATTTTAATTTAATAATCTTCCTAACACCTTTAATATTCATAAAGAGTGCTAAAATCAGGTCATAAAAGTGTGTTGCGTAGTAGTATATGCCAAAAGTTCCACCATATTCCACCCTTAAATCTTTACTTTTCATCATATGGTCCAGTTTGTTGGATTCTCTTTTAGTTCCTTTATACAGTCTGTCTGCTGCCAGTATTCTATTAACCTTCAAAAAGTCGTATTTCTGCCCTATTCTTAGCCAGAATTCATAATCCATACACAAATAAATATCTCTAATCTTATTTTCTTTAATTATTTTCCTTTTAAAAAATAGGGCAGGCTGACAAATAAAACACTCTCTAAGAAGATGTTTATAACTCCAGTTAGAAGTTTTACATATTTTTTTTATCTTTCCAAACTCATCAATTATTATTTCATCTCCATAAATCACATCCACATTATGATTTTTATAGAACTGATTTACAACATATGAAACAGTGCCTGTATCAATATAACAATCGTCAGAATTAAGCCATCCTACAATATCACCATTTGCCACGGCAAAACCTTTATTTAAAGCATCTGACTGACCATTATCTGGTTCAGAAATCCAATTTAAGTTGTATTTATTCTCATATTTTTTTAAAATATTAATGGTATTATCTGTGGAACCTCCATCAATTACCAAATGTTCTATATTCTGATAATCCTGATTCATCACACTTTTAATAGTATCTTCAATGTATTTGCCCTGATTGTATGATGGAGTTATAATTGATACCAACGGATTCTCAATCATTTTATCATCTCTTTTTATTAAGTTAATAAGTGAATAATATAAAATTAAACTTTAAATTACACTACCTGGTCATTTATCCACCAATACGTTTTTTCTAGGCCTTTTTCAAGGCTTACCTGTGGTTCCCATTTTAACTCCTTTTTAAGAAGGGTTAAATCAGCATTGCGGCCTCTAACTCCCTGTGGTGCTGAAAGATCATAGTTTTTTTCTATCTCTTTTCCTGAAATATCAATAATTATGTCTGCCAGTTCATTGATGGTTACCAAACGGTCGCACCCTATATTAAGCGGTCGATTATAATCAGATTTCATTAGCTGCATAATCCCATCTATGCAATCATCTATGTAACAGTACGATCTAGATTGCTTTCCATCACCCCATATCTTAATAATACCAGGATCAGAAGCACTGGCTACTTTACGACATAGAGCAGCTGGCGATTTTTCTCTTCCCCCATCATATGTCCCTTCAGGGCCGTATATATTGTGAAAACGGGCTATTCTTACTTTAAGATCCGTATCCCTTTGATAAGCTTCGCAGGTCTTTTCAGTATATAGCTTTTCCCATCCATAAAAATCATCTGGATCAGCAGGATAAGCATCTTCTTCTTTTAATCCGTGATTATTGGGGCTTGTTTGGCGATAAGTTGGGTAAATACATGCTGATGATGAGAAAAATAATCTTTTAACCCCATTATCTGCAGAAGTTTGTAACATATTAGCGTTCATAAGTACATTATCATGCATTATTTCCGCACCTACTTCTGTAATGAATCCTATACCTCCCATATTAGCTGCAAGATGAAATACATAATCTATATCAGCAGTAGCTTTTTTACATGATTCAGCTGATCTTAGATCGAGAGTTAACTTTTCAGAATAATATGGTTCTGGAATGTAGTTATCCCATTTGATATCTACCGCTCTGACAAAATTACCTTTATCATAAATTCTTTTAGCTAAATGACTTCCTATAAATCCACCAGCTCCAGTAACTAATATTTTTCTCATTTAATCCCTCACTTTTTTCATAAACTATTCAAAAATTTTATTATTGACAGTAACTCTAACATTAATCATACTGTTACTGCCCCAAGGATAAATCGAATATACTTTAACGTTTAAAAAAACGTTTTGAAACAAATTATCCTTATTTTATGCATTTATTATGCAAGTAAAGCTAAATTAAACCTTTATATATCTTGTTATTACCTATATACTCTTTATCATTGTGACACCTCCGGATAATATAGAAAATGAGCATTTCCATTATCGTAAATAAGATCCTTGCTATTTAAGAATTTGGAGTAATATCCCCCATTTATATCCATATAATTTAGAACTATACCTGATTTTTCTGAAGACGGGATGTATAATGAACCATTTTCAATATTCCAACGTCTTAAAAACATTAATGAGTCTTTCCGGATTTTAGCAGTATCTATTGTAAAATGACGGACATCAAGTTTAGAAACCTTGAGACCTACAAATCCTCCCCCATACCAATCTGCATATACTCTATCATTATCATTAGTCACTCCACTTAGCCATTCACAGGCTTGTATTTCAGATTGGGTATGAAATGGCCAGTCCGCTTTGTAGAGAGAAAGAGGCATGGAAGTAGGTGTTGCACCTGTAATTTCAAAAACAAATCCACTTGAAAATAAGAAATATGGAATTAAAATAAGGACAGTAAATAGCTTTAAAGAGTTTTCTGTTAAAAATTTCCCTTTTAAACTATTAAAATCACTTTTAAATATTACAATTGATGTTAATAATTTCCTTGTTAAAATATTAAACCCCTTTTTTGATATTACCTGAAATAAAAACTGAAATATCATTAAACCTCCCAAAATACAAAATGGAGCAAGTATAAATAAACAAACATGGAAAATACGTGTCATATTAATTTTTGAAGCAAAATATGGCAATATTATACTTAATATGATTATGAAAAGGTTTACCAGTACTAAAGACATATAATTCTTATTAAAACACGGCCTATACTTAGTTAATAAACCATAAACTCCAATAATAATTAAAAATTGTGTTATATACTGTATACTTCTGGCAATTTGCCATTGAATTTCTGATGAACGCATCTGTCCTAAACCTAAAGCCTGCAGAATATAAGGATCTCTCCCATAATTAGAAAAGAAATCAGAGTAAAGAGTTGAAACAATGGCATTGCCTATTTTTACAACTGATAAAAAAGACGAACTCTGTGAAATATACATATACCATCCTAAAGAAAACGTTAAAAATATTAAAACATATGTAACATTGATACTATTAAAATTAGGTTTTTCTGGATATTTTAATTTAAGTTTAAACTTCCTAAATAATTTATTTATGCTATCTCTCTCAATTAAGAATAACAGAAACAGATAGCTACCAAATATAATTAGATATAAATAGGCAGCAGTATAATGAGAAACTACGATAGAAAAAAGGAAGACCAAGAGAAGTATACTTTTTCTTAAAAAGTCATTTGATCTACTAAATATTAATAATAATGACAGAGCTATGAAAAATTCAGCTATTTCCTGTCTTGAAAGCCCAACTATTTCAAAAAAGAAGGACGGAAATGAAATAAAAAAGAATGCTGATAGGAAAGAGATTTTTTCACTGCAAAAATTTTTGTACATTAAAAATAATGCCATTGGAACCAGTGATAACAAAAAAGAATAAATAATTTTTAAAAGCCATACTGGACTTAAACCTAATAAAATAGAATAAACAGGCGGCATGATTGTTATACTCAACATTGCATTTAAGTTGGTATGAATTTGAGGATCCCAAAAACTATTATTTATAACAGCAGACAGCGTAGAATACTCCAGCTGGATGTCTCCACCGATAATATCGCCAGAAATAAGGGAATGTGTCCATAAAAGCCCTAAAGAAATAGAAAAAAGATAAAGAGGGTATAATTTAGTAGAGATCTTTTTCATAAACACTACCATTAAAACAGAAATAGCTATTAATAAATAGTTAATTAAAATTAAATTATTGTTTTTATAATTAAAAACTATAAATGTACTCAAAATAGCTAAAAAAGGGATTAAAATAGGCAGTAATCCATAAGCACTTAATAAATAATTTTTAATGAATTTACCTCTAACATAAATATTAAAACCTTTTCCAAATTTGCATGCAATTAGAGTTAAGAAAGATGTCATTAACATAAAACTTGAAAGTATAGGCCATAATGAAAGCGGTTTTGTAATGCCGATTAACGGTAATAAGAAATTTAAAACTACTCCAAAGAAAAATGTAAATGATACACTCAAGCCGATAACGCATAAGAAAGTTTCAATGGAGCTCAACTGTCTCGGTTTTAAAATTGAAAATAACAAAGCCCCTGGAATAAAAGTAAGATAAATAAATCCAGTAATCTGCCTAAAACCTGATAAACTAATACCTGAAGTCTCCAGTACAATTAATCCTGAAAGTAGCAATTGTATTACTATTGAAAATAAAATTAACTGCTTTAAGTTTGTATTTATGCTACCCTCTCCAGAAGTTCATTATAAAAAACATCGGCTGCATAAACCATTTTATGAGCACTTAAGGTACGTAACTGAAAATTATTATCCTTCAGCTTTTTTATCACGTGGGGATATGTTTCTTTTCCTTCAAACTGGTGGTAGGCTGCAATTGCCATATTAGGTTTGGATTTGAAAACTTCTTCCATTCCACTTAAAGCTTCAATTTCAGAACCTTCAATGTCCATTTTAATAAAATCAACTTTTTCAATATTTAATTCTTTCAAAATATTATCCAGAGTATCAACCTGTAAAATCAGCCCCTGTGAAGTTTTTTCAGGATGATCATTTATAAAACTATGAGAACGGTTATAATGCCCAATATTTATTTTTAAATGCTTTTTTGAGCTCCAAATACCTTTATTAACAATTATAACATTTTCTAAGTCATTTAATTTTATATTTCTCTTTAAAATTTCTAAATTTTCAGGTTCTGGTTCAATAGCTATTACTTTACCTTCATCACCCACAATTTTAGATGCCTTTACAGTAAATAAGCCCAAATGTGCACCAGCGTCAACCACAGTATCGCCTTTACGTATGTGAACAAACTTTTCATACACATTTTCATTAAAAATTTCGTTCAATATCATGAAAAATGAACCAAAAAAAGGATAATCCTTGATTTTATTTATTTTATTCCTGTTTAAATACTCCAAATAATTATAAGGGTTTTTATCAGGTAATCCATAAAAAGCCATTCCATGGTTAGTTTCTAAGTATAAAGTACCATTTTTACAGGCCTTTATGTTGCTTATCAATTTTTCTGTCTGATAAAAAGGGTGATTAGCCAAATTATAAGTAAAATATCTTAGTCTGTTTTTAAATTTGCTTTCAGGTATTATTTTAGCCAAAGAAGTAAAAATCTCAAACCTATTCAATTTCAAGTGCCTCCTTACCATTTTTATAAATATATTCAATGCGATCCATAATTGAATCCATATTAAAAATGTTCTCAATATAGGACCTCATTTCTTCAATGCAGTAAGTTTCACAGCTCAAAACATCTTTTATGGCATTTTTAAATTCATTTTTATCATTTTTTACCACTCTTCCAAATTTCTTTGCTAAATAAGAATTACCACAGTTTTTAGTAGTAATTACAGGAGTTCCACACATTAATGACTCAACAACAGTATTTCCAAAGCTTTCAAATAAAGAAGGAAGTACATAAACGTTTGCATCAGCATAAGCCTCTATTTTTTCCTTCCCATAAAGGGGGCCTACATATAATATATTATCCGCGATATCGAACTTTTCAATCAATTCGTTCATATTTTCAAGATATCCATCGTCAGGACCAGCTATAACAAGCATCGTTTCCGTCATTCCTAATTCTGCATATGAATGTAAAAGCAAATCAAGTCCCTTTACTCTGTTAATTCTATTCAAAAAAAGCAGTATCTTACGGTTATTTAGCCCATATTTCCTCCTGAAATTTCCATTTTTTGGTGAGGCATTAAAATCAGATAACTCAACTGGATTTGGAATAACTTCAACATTATTTTTAATTTTCATAATTTCATAATGGTCTGCTTCTAATTCCGTAGATGCAATTATTTTAGAAGCGCCTTCCAAGATCTTTTTACCGTATATCTTATCAAATATCTTTTTTAATATTGTTTTATTAAAAAAAGGCATTATTGCACCGTGTGTCTGTAAAATATAGGGCTTATTATATCTTTTAGAATAATAACTAACCACAACAGCTAAAACACTCCTGTAATCATTGACATGAATTACATCGTATTTACCAACGTTCTCTTTTATAAATGAAATAAAACCCACAGGCAGGAATAAACGATGGTTAAATGCTAAAAAATTGCTTATATTTCGGAAATAATATACATTAATGCCATCTAGAGATTCTTTATGCATTACCATTAATCTTGAATTTGAATTGTCCCCAAGATCTGTTGTACACACGTCAACTTCATGTCCTCGTTTAACCAGTTCCTTAGCAAGGTTATAAGAACTTTTGGTAATTCCTCCAAATGCACGAGGAGGAAAAGTACATGTTATCATTAAAATTTTCATTTCACACCCCTAGAACCACTGATTTTACATGGAAGAGCTCCAGTAATTCCTCCAAAACTTTTTGAAGGAAATTTAAGTAGAACAAGAATTCTCACGAAATAATTCCTCCCTTTAAATCATCTGATGAAAATGGTAATCCCATTTTTGCCATATTCCTTGCTTCTACTGTAGAAAGCTTAGCTTTGAAATCTCCAGGATTTTTAAGAATGTTTTTTAGGTAATCCTCAAATTTTCCTTTTAATATGTCACCAGGAGATATCAAAGCAGCTGATGTCAACCTGATATCTTCTGCCAGTGATCCACACTTTTGAAAATAATTAATAATGAGCAAAGGAATGTTTGATAAGTAAGCAAAAACACATGAATGGTATCTCATTCCTACAAAAGCATCACAGCAAGAAAATAGAGCTAAACTATCTAAAGGATTATTTTTGTATGGAATAAGCACTACTCTTTCCTTTTCATTTAATTTTTCCTCTAAAATTTTAGTAATTTGGACATCATCTTCCTTAGATTTCCCTTTAAATATAAATAGATAAATCATATTCTTTTTATCAGTTGAAAGCCATTTTTTCAGCGCATTTGCTATTTCATTAACCATCAGCATGTCCTTTGTGGGATCATTGTGATAAATGCTGAAAAAAGGGAGAATGGATATACCTAAAATTTTATTTTCGGTTTTATTACATGATTTACGCGGTTTAAGGAGAGCAGAAAGGTCAAATGAAAGTTTAATTTTATTTAAACCTAAATCTTCAAGTATACCCAAAGAAAAACTATCCCTTACACTTACAAATCCAGATAGTCTGCATATACTTTTAGATAAAAATTTACCTGCCTTCGTGGTAAGCGGTTCAACCCCAATGCCTATAATATAAACCTGTTTTCGCAGTAATCTTGAAATGGTAATAAGGAAAAGTATTGATGCTAAATTTACAAACTGCCTTTTAGTGTTAGTATGGTCATACATGAAAGTCCCACCACCCCATAAGACTGTTGATGAAGATAAAATCTCTTTTAGTATAACAAAGGGGTTCTTTTCTATGAAACTGACAAAATTTTCTGTTTCTGCTGGAATCTTTAATGAGTCTTGAGAAACAACCACAAATTCATAAGAAGGATATTTCCTGAAAAATTCCTGTATCAGGGCATAAATCATGGCATCATCTCCTGTGTTTTTCCAACCATAGTAACCAAACATGAAAATTTTTTCTTTCATCTTTTTATCTCCTATTTTTGCAAACAAACATTTTATCATAGGCTAAAATCCGATTAGGTACATAAACACTCTCTAAAATATCATATTTTTCATTAAGCACTTTTTCAAAATGCTTATAATCATTTATATCACCATGCCAGTGGGGATCGTTTGTTCCAAAACGTCCGTTAAAAGTATAAATTTCACGTAATAGCTTTAAATACCAGTCTTCAACAGGTACAGCCAATATTAAAATAGAATCATTGTCCAAAAAGTTTTTTAAATTATTTAAAGCAGTTGAAACATGATTTACATGCTCCAATACATCTAAGCAGAAGATTAGATCGAATTTTTCTATAAAAGAGGGATTTTCTATGTTATCTCTGAAAAAAGTGTAGTTTTTACTAGATGAAACCTGATCACTGATACCAGCTGCAACCTTAAGCAGTTCCTCAGAGCATATATCGACTCCATAGATCTGAGACTCACGATAAAAATTACTTAATAGGCTCACTAAAACTCCTAATCCGCATCCAAAATCACATATCTGCAACTTTTGATGGTTTAAATATTTTTTTGAAAGCCAAAGAGCAATTTCTAACCTTTTCCAGTACATAATATTAAATACAGGAATGAAATAGGGCCCTATTCCCATATGTGTTTTATACGATGATGGAGTTGAATTATAAATCAATTCTTTGAAAGTATTTTCAATTTTAACCCTTCCATTTTTCATTTTAAGGAATTCATTTGCTTTTTTGTTGTACTTCATTAAGTACCTCCTCAAACTCACCAGCTATACAGTCCCAGCTATAATTTTCAACCAATTTTCTCGCTTTATTTCCTTCTATTTCAGCTTTATTATTTTTAATCAGCTTAATCGCCGTTTTTAATATATATTCTGGTTTATCTGCATATAAAATTCCATTATTATCACCAAATTCCTTCATAACTCCTTGGAGGGGAGTAGTTATAACTGGCTTTTTCATGGCCATATACTCATAAATTTTTATTGGAACTATTTCTTTCATGATCTTCTCATCGGGATAAGCCGGAAGTATGCATATATCTGATGAAGCGATAAATTCAGGTATCTTTTCATATGAAACTTTTCCCGTCAAAATAAGGTGACTATTTAAATCATATTTTTCTTTTATATCCTGCAAATCATTGTAAGCATCCCCATCACCCACAATCAAAAGTTTTATGTGTGGATAATCTTCTTTAATTTTAGAGAGTTCTACAGCAACCTCTTTAAGCCCTGAAAATTGGTATAACCACCCCATAAAAAATACAATTATATCATCATCATTTATGCCATATTCTTTCCTTACAGCACTACCGCTGATGAATGGATCAAAATTTCTTAGATTAACACCTGCACCAATAACTTTGGTCTCATTTGGAGGAGATCCAAGACCAATAACATAATCTTTAAGCCTGTAATTTATAGTCAGTATCCGGTCAGCTTTTTTCAGTGTTCTTCGCTCTATTATCCACCCTAAGGGATGAAGAAATTTTGCAGGAATAAGTCTGTGACTTACATCGATCCAGTAATATATAAATGGTATGCCCTGTTTTTTAGCTGCTTTACCCGCCATATAAGCTATAATTCCAAGACTTACTATTACATCCGGTTCAAATTCTTCGATTTGTCTTTTAATTTCTTTATTTTGATTATAAAAAAGAGAAACGTAGTCTAAGAAAGGAACCTTAATGATACCTGGGCGAATAACTGTGACCTCAGCATCTTCATGGATCTTGGATACTCCCTGAAAAACTTCTCTTTTTGATTTGAATTCTTTCCTGCCTTCACTTCTCCACATAATTTCAAAATCAATTACTCTGATTTCATGTCCTCTAAGAGAAAGTAACTCAGATAGATGATGTTGCTGACCCGGATTTCTCTTAATATAATCTGTATTTTGAACAAGCAGTATCTTCATTTTAATTACCTAAACAATGTCAATATCTCCAAAGGTTAAAAACCAGTTTTTTGAAGAATAAGCACTATTTGATACTATAATATCATCGTCAGCCTTTACCACGAAAAAAAATTCTTTTGGAGAATATTTTTGTGGTAACCTCAAAAATCCAGCTTTTTTAAGTACATCAAAATAAATGGACGTATCAAACATTAAACAGCCCATAACGTCCATATCATTATCTTTAAAAACTTCATAGGCATGTAAAAGCAATGAATAAGCAGTACCATTATCCGAAGCAAGAATATCTACCACAAGTCCTAACTTGAGGTCAAACATAGTTTCTTCTCTTAAAACTATGTAACCCTTTAAAATATCGTCTTCAATTGCAGAAAATACCCTGTAATTATATCCTGGCCGTTCTACATATCTCCAGTTTAGATACTTGCTGTCGCGTATTACAGCTATTTCAAATTGATTTGAGAGTTCCTGCCATAAAAGATCAAAGTCTTCATTAAAAAAATTTATTTGATTTATTGACAGGTTTCTGTTTTTTGATCCATTTGAGGTGAAAATTAGGCTTGTAAAAACATCTAATACAGGATTAAGACATTTTTGGACGTGTGAATTTTTTATATATCTTTTAATAAAGTTTCTTGGTTTTAAAATCTTTATTAAAAGAGGTATTGAATCAACATAAGTCCATTTCATTCTCTTTTTATATCCTGGAAACGAAAAATTATTGGGAAAAGTATAAACAATTGGAACTCCTACTTCCTTTAATCTTTTAAAAGACTCATTAACAAGGGTTGAAAATAATCCCATCCTTCTATAATCCGGGTGAGTCATTACATCAACATTCATCCCTGATATTATAGTCTTGTCCCTGAATTTTAACCTGATCTGGACTGTAGGTCTTAAACTTATAACTTCGTCCATATCATTTACTGCAATTAGAATCTTACTTGATTTGAACTTCCAGTTCCATTCTTCATCATCAAAGCTTTCATCATAAACAGCTTTTCGGAGATTAAAAGTTTTTTCTTTGTATTCTGCTGTATATTCTTTGATAATGAATTTAGATTCCATTTTTTGCCCCCCATTGTTCAAACTAACATATTGTAAAACTCTTCCAATTTTAAGAAGCTGTAATCCATTTTTAAGAGCATATTTATGAATTCATCAAGGATTTTCATTCCTTTATCATTTTTATATGTCCTTTTGAGTATTGGACCATAAATTGGAGAAATTTTATTAAACTGAATTTTTTTTGATGAACTGAGACTTTTTAAGTCATGTAAATGAAAGCTAAAATTAACAAAATTGGGAAGTTTGCTTATATTTAAAAGGGTGAGATAGGGTTTGCCTAAAAGTTTCAAATAACTTAAAGAAACAGGGATTCTAAGAAATTTAGAGAATATAGTAATTGGAAATTCATTTAAATTAAAATCAGATAAACGGTGTGGTACAACTGGTAAATTCAAACTATTATAAAAACCAGGTCTTAAGGAGGGAATTATGCTGGAATCAAATTTAAAACCATCACCCGACAAAATTGAAAGTAATTCCTGGTCAAAAATACCTGCTTGAGAGCGGTATCCCTGAGGATAAGTACCAAAAAAGTCGTGAAATGCAGTTTTACCATTTTTTACTTCATATTCATGATTAATTTTCCCTAATTCAGGGTGTGAATAAGTATGCAGTTCAAATTCTATGTTTAGCGATGAAAAATCTTCTACAACTTCTGGATGTGTTTCAAAAAGAGAACCCTGAACAAAGCATGTTAATGGAATAGATCTCTCTTTAAAATAATTTATTAAATGGTCAGTTGATAAAAATGCTTCATGTGCTGGTTCTTTAAGAAGACCACCATGATCCTGTTCCAAATCAAGTGTTATGCATGCTATCTTAACATTTTTAAATTTTTCCAGATCAATGAAGTTATATTTCATATAAACCCTCATTTAACTAATTTTAATCTTCAAGTACAAATTTTAGCTTTTATCAACATATTACTAAGAGATTTCAGTGCTTGGGTAGTAAAATATAAATTATCACTTTTATTTTCCCCATTTGGGAAAATTATTCTCCCATACCCTAAAATAAATGGCCATGAATCTTTTTTCCAGCTTATAATATCGTGCCAGTTAATTCCATCTTCCGATGCCCAAATATGCGCATTTTCGTCCCATTGGGAACTAATACCTTCACTGTTCCCCTCTACAGTGGTAGCAAATAACTTAAATTTGTTTCCAAGAGTAGTTGAATAATGAACTGGACCATCGACCTGTATTAATTTCTCAATAGTTTCATTAGTGCGTACATATCTACAGATGTAGTTCTGCCGAGTAGGAATGTCAGTTCCCCAATAAACGTGCTTTTTAGTAAATATTAGACTTAATGTACGAAACATCTGATTACCTGCAGCAATAATAACCCATGTTTCACCTCCATCTTCAGAAAACATGATATTACTCTCGTTATCTTTATCGCCAGTACACATCCATACGTTCTTTGAGTATGGGTCGAATTGTACAGAATGAATATGCCTTATATTATCAAGTGAAGATATTACATTCCAGATCCGTCCATTATCCTCTGATTTAAATAATCTAACTCCAAAATCACGTTTATTGTTTAAAAAGTACTCTCCAAAATAACAGTTACCATAGATATCTTCACACCATCCTTTTCTTAAAGGACCAAATCCTTTTTGAAAAGTGTGCACAGTACTGACCTCATCACCTTTAATCCTGAATATCTGCCTATTGGCAACTGCCAGAATAGTTCTATCTGTCAATTTTAGGATACTTTTAATACCTAGACGCAGAGATCTTGAAAATAAATCGCATTTTCCCATAAATTTAGAATAAAATGGTACAGGCAAGCTTGTAATACTTTTAAATGTACGCCCATTATTTTGACTTCGAAAAATAGTGTAATTTGAAGATACTAATATTTCTTCGTCGTCTATATGTTGAATAACATAGTTTGGTATCTTTTTCTGGATTTTTAAGTGCATTTAATCTCACAAGCCTTATGATATTTAATTTATTCAAACTTTTGAACAGGTAATATCTTCACTTGAATCCATTTCATATTTCTCTTTAGCTAATTTTACATCTGTTTTAATGCCAAATTCCGCACTTTTTTCTATATTGTCCCAGTTATCAGTGAACCATTTGTAAGTTTTCTTTAAGCCATCGTTAAATGGTATTTTTGGTTTATAATTGAGTAGATCTTCAGCTTTTTCGATGGATGAGAGTAATTTTGTTTTTGCA
>JAEZKE010000048.1 GCA_023436175.1 Methanobacteriota archaeon | reverse complement strand
TCATCTGTATCATAAAATTTCACCCAAAATAATTCTGGCTAACCTCACTTTATCATTGATGGTCTTCATGTTTGTGTTTGTTATAACGACCTTTGATATTAGTTTTTCTATTTTTTTCTCAGATTCTATGTCCTCAACATCTATGATAAACTTATCCATAAATTCCTTATAAATTGTTGCAACACCCTCACACGATACATCATAGCCCATCGCATTCATAAACTTTGCTGCGGGACCACTTACAGGATTTCCCCCTATTATTGGAGATACTGCAACAACATAAGAGTTTTTAAGAGCTTCTTTAACTCCCTTCATTGAGATTATTGGCCCTATGGATGTTATCGGATTAGATGGCCCTATTATGACCATATCTGAATCTTCAATAGTACTTATTACATCATCTGAAGGTTCAACATCTGCATATTCAATATTTTCCACTTCAGGTTGTGCCTTTCTTCCAACCAGAAATTCGTGGAAACTCATTTCACCTTCATCTGTTATAATCCTGATATTCGATTGTTCATCACTCATTGGAATGATCTTTGACTTAACGCCTAATTTTTTTCTTTGAATATCTACGACTTCAGAAAGAGGATACTTCTCCATTAACATAGTCTTTTGAATCTTAATGGCGCGATCTTTATCCCCAATTCTTAAAATCTCATTATATCCCATTTCTTTTAAAGTTTCATGGGTTATAAATGTATCTTTATCAACACCGTACCATGTATTTTCATTTATAATTCCTGCGAGAGTATACATCACAGTATCTATATCTGGTGCTATATAGTTTCCTGATATATATGTATTTTCTACTGTGTTTACAATTATGTTAAGATCCTCAGGATCAGCTATTTTGATTATTCCCTGAATTAATTTTGGAGTTCCAGTTCCACCAGAAAGTATTGTTATCATAGGACTCGTCTTTAAAGTTTTTTTGAATTAATGATTGAAAGTGAAGATTAATCATTCATACTTCATCTATATTTAAATACTCACTATTTTTTGGAGTATATGAATCTTTTGAAAATCACAGCCCGCAGATTTTTAAGGATTTGATACTTTAATTTACACCATCAAAATCCTATTTTTGAAATTTAGAGCCATATCAGAAAGTATTTATTCATACGACTCATTTTTAAGGTTTTATTTATATTAACAATTTTAGGATGGTTTAAATATTACTATAATTCATATAATTTAAGTTTTACCTAAATACATCATATTCTTTAGGCCTTATCAAATCTTTAGCTGTTGAATTATTATTTTTTAATTTTTTAACGTAGCTGACTCCACGTATTACAACAGCAGGTATTCCTTCATCTGCTTGACCCATTAAAATTGATGCTGCTGATGCTAATTCGTCTGCAACAGCGATGCTTGTAGTTTGAAGTTCTCTGCCATAAAGATCTCTTTCACCTTTTCTATCCCAAAGAGCTTTCATTCCAGATATGCCAATTGCAGTACCAATGGCCCCTTCTCTGAAGGCCCTTCCCTGAGTATCAGATATAATGACAACAATTTCCTTTTCTGTAATGTCTCTTATTTTTTTCATTATGATAGAAGCACTTTTATCTGGATCTTCAGGCATAGGTGTCGCCATGTCGTCTTCTACATTTGATTCATCTATTCCTGCATTTGCACATACAAAACCATGTTTAGTTTCACTAATTATAAAATCAGGACCTACTTTTAATATCCCGGTAGATTCTTGAAGTATAGCTTCTACAACATGAGGATCTTTTCCTGTTTTTTCTGCAAGTTCAAATGCTTTTGGACTTGGTTCAATAGTTTTAAGATTGATTTTATTTCCTTCTGCCTTGGATATTATAGTTTCAGCTATAACAAAGATATCTCCATCTTTAATATCAATATCTTCATTGTTTGCTGCATCTACTATTAAAGCAGCAATGTCATCGCCTTCTGCAATTAAGGGAATGTTTTCAATTCCCATGATCTTGATGTCCATGTATTCACCAGAGGTTCAAGTTATAAAGAACCGATTTTCCATTCATTATCCTCTGCAAATGCAGCCACTGAATCTACAGGATTGGTGAATTCTTCAAATTTTCCACCACCATATATGAATTCAGCCGCTTCTTCAGCGCTATTACAAACAAATTCAACGTAATTTGGCTTTATATGTTCATAAGTTGAAATATAGTTACATTGCTCAGCTTTAACCTTTTCAACTATGATTCCACCATGTGTAACAATTCCAATGTAAGAATCTCCATCAAGAGTTGTAGCTCCTGCAATACGTGGAGTATTCAGTTCATCTTTTTCATAATCCATAGTAAGTAGTGTTAATGCGATTGAATCTCGTATATTCATACCAGAAGCTATTTTTTCTGCAATAATATCTGTATGAGCCCCATTTGAAACTACAGCAACGTCATCAACAATTCTTATACAATTATAAGCTATATATGGGTTTTTAAAAACGTCTTTCTCATGTCCTTCCTTCGGTACAATTGCAGCTCTATCTTCAAATGTCTTTACCATTCTATTTGGAAAAGACCTGCTTGAAACCCGATATGCCACAAATTTTCCTGCTTCTGTACTTCCAACTGCCAAAATTCTTCCAAGATACATTTTTTTCACCTATTAAAATATATTTTATATATTATTTTATTTTTTTATTGTTAATCCTAATTTTCCAATATTTTAAGTTATACACTCGAAAATCTGTCAAAAAATCTCCGATTTTTTTGGGCACGAAAAACTCTGTTTTTCGTGAGCTGTAAAAACCAAGATTTTAACAGTTTTTGAGGGCCGCACGAAATCGAAGATTTCGTGGCCCCGAAAACTTCGTTTTCAAGGGTTTCATTGATTAGGAACTGTTACAGCCTTATTTGCTGGGAACCCTGGGGGTGTAGTTATAATAATCTCCCCATTTTTAGACCTTATAATCATTTCTCCCTCATCAATCACTTTTGTATGTACTGCAATTGCCCCGTTTCGTATATAACTTGACATATCTTGCCCATTAACTGTAACTTTCTTTAAACCTGCAACTGGAACTAAATAATACTCAGATGATCCACTACTTTGCACCTGAGGTTTTCCAGAGTCAGATTGCGTCTGATCAGCAGCAGCTCCAAAGCTACTTGTAACCATTAAAAATATAAGAATTGTAAAAACAACATCAATGAATGGAACCATGTTGAATTTAGGACTGTTTTTCTTTACTTTATTTCTATATCTGCTTACGTCCAGAACCATTGGATAACTTCCTTATTCAGTGCATTTAAAGAATTTTACTTTATTATTTTACTGCATTAACTTACTTTCAATAATTTCAGCCTTGGTATTGCATTTTTCCATGATTATATTGTGAATACTTTTTTCGAGCATACTGGGCTTTAAAGCCACCAAAACATTTGCATCCATATCTTCAATTTTTTTAACTTTTACAATTCCATCAGCTTCTTTTAAAGCTTCAACAGCGATTTTTGGATCAATTGCTACTTTTATCCGCATAACTGCAGAGTTCCAGTTAGTCATCTTCTTGGTAATTTCTATTTTATCCATTTCATCTTCTATTTTACCCGTGATATAAGAATGGAGGGGAACTAAAATTATTGCAACGGTAAGTCCTGCGATAGTAGTAATTAAAGCTATATAAATCCCTTCTGCCATTCCTGACGAGCTTGCACCCATTCCAAGAGCCCTAAATGTGTACCACATACCTAAAACTGTCCCTATTAACCCTAAAAGAGGAGCAACTTCAATTATCATTTTAATTGTGCCGAGACCTTTGGTCATTTTTCCCATTTCAACTATGAAAACACGTTCCATTGCATCTTCAACTTCAGTTTTATTTCTGTAACCAATTTTTAAGGCTTCTGAAATTATTTTTGAGACTGGATTTTGATATTTACCTATTGAACGCAGCGCTTCAAGAGATCCTCCCTTTTCCATAGCTTCGTTCACTGTCCCCATAATCAGTGGTGGAGAAACCTTTGATATTTTGCGTAAATAACGAATCTTCTCAAGGGAGGCTAAAAGTCCATATATTCCTATAATAGTTATTATATAAGTTATAACTCCTCCACTTTTGAACATCTCTAATATAGTGCCAAAAGAACTGCTTAAAAACTCATATATCATTGTATCCTGGTCCTACTGATTTTAGCATATTTCAGTTTAGTTGTTGTGTCCTTATTAGTAACCTGTCAAAACTTATAATCTGACGCTGTTACAAATCGAAGATTTTTACGACCACAAAACCTTCAGAAACTGTCAAAAATTATAGTTTTGACGCAGAAAACACTTGTGTTTGCATGCTTTGTTTCTGGGTTTTCAAAATCAAAGATTTTGAAATCCCTGGTTTGTAGGCAGCAAAAAACATAATTTTTTTTGCATGCTGTAAAAAACTTACAGTTTTACGCCATGAAAACTATAGTTTTCACAGGCTTTGATTTTCGTTTGTGCTATGTGATTTAAAATAGTTACTGAGAATCTTTATTATTAATAAGATCAGTATGATTTTTTTTAATTTTTTAATGCCATAGTTCCATGACCATGCATTTAAACAACAGAGGTATCAAAAATAATTTTAAATAATTTCAAAAACATAAAATGTTGATTCTAGAAATTATTTATTCTTTTTAACGGTGGCCCATGAACGTCTTACAAAATCAGGTAAATTTTCATAGGTAAATCTCTTTAAAAATGCAATTGTTTTAGGATCACTGGGGTATCCTGACCCAACATCTTTATATTCTTTCCTTATTTTATCAATTGCGGAATCACGTTCAACTTTGGCAACTATAGACGCTGCTGCCACAATTGGAAACTTATCTTCAGCTTTATGTTCAGCTACAACCTTAAGATTTTCCTTAACACTTTCCATCTCATCGCAAAATCTCTGAGGTTTAACATCTAAACAATCTATATAAGCCACATCAGGGTCAAAATGACCTATGACTTTTTTCATGGCAATTTTCTCGATTTCATTTAAATTGACATCTTTAGCTCTTAAATTGTCGATATCTTTGGCTTCTATACTAACAGTGTAAGATTCTGCAATTTTATTTATTCTCCTTGATAAGACTTTCCTTCTTCCAGGAGTTAATCTTTTAGAATCTTTTAACTCAAGCCTTTCAAGTTTTTCAAGTCTATCTTCGTCTATTGCTACTCCACACACAACAAGAGGTCCGATTACAGGCCCTCTACCCGCTTCATCTATACCGATTATTTTCATTGTATCTAAAAAAAGTTTGTTAATTTTAAAATAAAAAATTTTTAAAATATCTCTTTTGAGATATTTTATATTTAGGATATACTTTACCGCAGCTCAAAAATTTTCTATTTTTGAGCGAGGATTTTTTTGGTCCAGCTTTTTTCTCTGAAAAAAGGTGGGGATTTTATTTCATGGCTTTCAGACGTACTTCTGGTTCAAGTGCCCTTGGTTCTGCAGCTACAATAGCAGCTCCTTTTGCGACTACAGTCATAGGATCATCTGAAATTTCTACAGGAACGCCTACTTCTTCGTATATTCTTTCTTTTAATCCCCTAAGTTGTGATGTTCCACCAACAACTACTGTTTCTTTGTAGACTCCAGATATAAGTTCAGGAGACATTCTTTCAAGTATAACTTTTAATGCTTCGATAAGTTCAACTACCACTGGCTCTGCAGCTTCTGCTACTAATGCGGAATCTAATTCAACTTCTTTTGGCTTGTTAGTCTCCATATCTTTTCCGATTGCAGTAGTTTTTATAATTTCGATATCGGAACCAGAATGGACCATTCCAACTTCTATTTTAGCTTTTTCTGCTTCGTGAATTCCTATTTGAACATTGTATAACTCTTTAACTTTTTCTACAATGTTATCATCAATATTATCTCCACCAAGCCTTACGGTTTCTATATCAGTGATTCCCCCAAGAGAGATAACTACAATATCACTTGATCCAGCACCTATATCAATTACCATTGTACCAGAAGCTTCTGCAATTGGTAATCCTGCACCTATAGCTGCTGCAAGACCTTCACTTATAACTAAAACATAGCTTGCTCCAGCTTTTCTACCAATTTCTTCTACAGCATTCTTTTCTACTTCAGACGCATCTCCAGGAATACCTATAACTATCCTATCAATATGATCCATTGAGTCCCCTGCACCTTTATCCATAGCATAAATAAGGAGAGCTTCTGCCTGAGCTACACTTTCTATGACTCCTTTTCTTAGGGGCCTTACAGCTATAATATCTTCTGGTGTTCTTCCAAGCATAAGTTTTGCGTCTTCACCTACTGCAAGTACATATGATGGATCTTCTTTTTTTACAGCTACTACAGATGGTATTTTATAAAGATCAAATTTATCTCCAGAAGGTTTTGCGACAACGGTGTTAAGTGTACCTAAATCAATTCCCAAGGTATTTGTTATCCCTTCTTTCCTCACTTCTTCTGTTTCTTCCTTCTTTCCAAAAAGATTCATTTTATTCCTCCTTTAAAATCTCATTAAATCTTATTACAAATATTTTGTTTGATTTTGCAATTTCTTTGATTTTTTCTACATATTCTTCTTCGGTTGATATTAAAACTGTTGATAAAGCCACATCTGCCATTTTAAATAAAGGGTCAGCAATATCTCGAGCAAACTTCGGTAACCATCGGGTTATATAAACATCAGATTCTATAAAACCAGTAGTTTTATCTTCTAAAAGGAATGATGCCTTAGCTGTACTTTTTTCAAGGTCTCCTAAGAACTTCTTAATATGATCTTCAGGCCCTACAGTCAGCATCAAGTTAGGTTCTTCCCCAATATAATAAGGAGCTATTTTAAGGGAAGCACCTCCATTTTCTTTAGATATTAAACTTAGATTTCTTATTTTATCCGCGTCACCATATAACATAATAAAATCGAATTTTTTGGTTACAAATGATTCCCTTGAGGTAATGTGTTCCCTGCAAAGTATTTGCACTCTTTCTTTATCTAGTATGGCTTCATATGCAATATTATTAACCATTTCTTCATTACCGGCTATTACACACCATATTTTATCTGAAGTCTGCATTGTTGAAACTTTTGCAGCTTTCCTTAAAGTCTTAATTTTATTTTCTATCATCAATACCACGTCTTACTTCTCATGGTAGAACTCCACACATAATAATAAATAATTTTCTAGATTACATACTTATTTTAATATACTATTACAATTCCTACATATAAAAAACTATAAATAAATATGCCCAAATTTATCCCAATAGTACTCCGAATAACATGTTCTATAATATATGACAATTAAGCAGAATAGTTATATAAACTTTTATGAATTGATAAGATAGTAAATTAAATGCATATCACAATGTTAAAAAAAAGCACCAAATAACGTCTTTTTTTTAAATAAAGTGAATGTATTAAAGTTCTATTTTTTAATATTAATAGTTAATTAAACATAAAAAAGATTCAAAATTTTAAATATAAATCAATTCATGAGTAACATGTTTCTATAGATTATACAAACAATTTTTATAATAATAGGCATAAAAAATCTGCAGTAAATCTATTGCATAAAAATATTTATTAAAATTTATTAAAAAATTTGTGATTCTCATGTTCGTTAAAGGAACTTTAAAAAAAGCAGGAGTGTTCTTAACTTTAGCAGTTTTACCATTTCTATTTGGATATTTCATAGTAAGTTTAATCTTATTTTCAATTCTTGCATTTATCATGCAGTTTTTCAGAGATCCAAATAGGAGAGTACCTCCAGAAAAAGGTGTTGTAGTAGCTCCCGCAGATGGAAGGGTACTGAAAGGACAAATTGACAGGATAGAAATAGTTGAATACAATGATCCATTAATGAAACATATACTAAATGAAGGAAAAAAAGGAATTCGTATAAGTACATTTATGTCTCCTTTTGATGTCCACGTGAATAGATCTCCCGTTTCTGGAAAAATTGTAAAGACCAAACATTTCCCTGGAAAATTTAAATTAGCATTTAAGGACGCTGAAACTGAAACTGAAAAAGAAAAGAATTTAATAGTAATCGATTCGCAGTATGGAAAAATTGGAGTTATTCAAATTGCAGGTTTTGTAGCAAGACGTATAGTCCAATATGTCAATGTAGGAGACAAAGTCGAAATTGGAGAACGATTAGGAATGATAAAATTTGGATCCAGAGTAGATTTAATAGTACCCTACGAAAAATGCGAATTAATGGTTAAAGAAGGTGAAAAACCAAAAGCAGCGGAAACAATAATGGCTAAAATAATAAATGGTTAAGTATAGCAGCATATTTGCTGCTTCAATTCAAACCATCTTATTTTAAATATAAATAATTATAAAATTTACTTGGAATTTAACACATTTAATTGTACTATGCATTCAAATTAAATTATGAGATTTCTATGCATTTAGAAAAATAATAATATTTTTCCATCAAAAATCACTCAAACTCTTGATTTTGAATGATTTTTGAAGATTTTTAGATGATTTTAGTATAAATTTATTTATACCTATTATCAATGATTACACAGCAGGGTTTTAGAAAATGCAAAAGCATGCAAAAAAACTTTCAAAAACCAAAGCTTAAGAAAAATGCCATGCACTTTTCTGTGCCGTAGGAAACTCTCAAAAGCTTCGCTTTTGAATGCGCAAATCTCTGATTTGCAAGTTTCATTTCCTCGGCCACAAAAACCTTGGTTTTTGTAGGCGTCAAAAACAAATTGATTTTTGACAGGTTTTTGAATGCACAAACCAGAGGTTTGTAAGATTTGTTTTTTTTGATGCGTCAAAAACTTCGTTTTTGACAGCATTTTCTAACTCCCAAAATTTCGAAGAAATTTTGAGGTTGAAGGAAACAAAGTTTCCTGAACTTTCGAAAATTTTACAAATTTTCGAATGCCGGTGAAAACACATTTTCCTCGGGCCACAGAAAATCAAAGATTTTTGAGGACAAACATGAATATCAGATCTTTTACATCTATTGCAGATATAGTTTCAATTGCAAACGCGTCATCAGGATTTTTATCAATTATAATGGTAACATCAGGTAATTTTGTATTAGCTGCCAAGTTTATGTTATTTGCAGTTATATTCGATGCATTAGACGGGTGGGTTGCCAGAAAATTAAATAGAGAAGATGAAATTGGTTTTGGAAAGAATGTCGATTCTTTATCAGATATTATATCCTTTGGAGTCGCTCCAGGAATGTTTCTGTATATATTAAGCCAATCTTTTGGAATATCATACTTCAATATAATTGTAGCTCTTTTAATAGTCATATGCGGGATACTAAGACTTTCGCGGTTCAACGTAATTACAGATTCACATGATGATAAGTTCGTGGGGTTACCTATTCCAACAACAGCATTGATACTTTCATCATTCTATCTTTCAGGATTTTTCAATGCAGGTTTAGCATTAGTCATTATGATTATTGTATCCCTATTCATGATAAGTACCATCAAATATCCTAAATTTAGAGGCATAAAAACATTGGCTGTGGGAAGCATACTAATTATAGCAACGCTATTACCTCAAAACATTTTATCATATATCACATATTTTCCCGCAAAGCTTTTATTTATTATTATGCTACTATACTTATTGATTGTACCAGTTATAGATTTATACATTAAATTCTTTAGAAGTGGTCCGAATGTTAGATAAGATACGTGGAAAAAAGAAAGACGATAAAGATGCTCCGGATCTTCGGGGAAATAACAACAAAAAGGATGACTCCGATATAGGAGGACGTCTTAAAGGCATGGTAGGCAAAGTAACTGGAAGAGGAGAGGAAGATAAAAAAGAAGAAATAAACGCTCCTCAGGAAAGGAAAATGCCGCGACCTATGCCTAAGCCTATGGCAAAACCCGGCGAAAAGCCAAGGTTAAGGCCTCCTCAAAAGAGACCAGAGGATAAAAAACCAGGAATGAGTGGTTTCGGAAGAAGAATTCCAGATGATGATCAGAAAACTCTTGTTGGGGCCGCAGTTTTTGGAATTATATTGATTATACTCGTTGGAGCAGGTTATTATTTTTTAGTTTATGCACCATATCAAGAGTCATTATCAAGCGCTAAACAAACAAAACTTGCAGCAGTTAACACCTACTTTACAGGACCACTTGCAACAGATGCACGGGGAATAAATCTTAGAGCACAAATTGATAGTGCTACAACGCCTGATCAGGTAGATGCTATAGATGTACTTGGTCCCGCAACAGAGGCATGGCGAGAATATCAAAATCAACAGATTAATTCGCAAAAAGACCCCTATGGACGAGTTATGATAGCGTATGCTGCAGGTACGCAAAAGAATGTAATATTAAAAGTTACAGATGCCAAAACATTAGTTTCACAAGCAGATGCTACCGTCTTATCAAACATGCGAATTAAAACCCCAGATACTGTGGCTATTCCAATAATAATTTCCAGACTGCAGGCTGCTGGAGGCCTTATAAATGTCGGAAATTCTGTTGATGTGTATTTAATGAATGGAACATCAAATAGTACTAATGTATCAAATGGTACTCCCCAAATAAGTGGAGCAACTGTTCTTGCAATTTTAAGAGCCAAAGACAGTGGAACAATAACTGCAAACAAATCACATGCACAGGATGTCGCCATGAGTAATCTGGTTCAAGGCAGTTCACGCAGTGAATCTGCATCAGAAGATGTTAGTGAGCTTTTAAAAGCTGCTGCTGCTAATAACTGGGATCAAAGTGAAGTGAGTTCCTTATTGAACTCATATGGTTGGAGATTATCAGATTTCGAGAGAACTTCAAACCTTGGAGAACTTGATGCACAATATCTATTATTACTAGAGGTTCCAAGAGAAAATGCAATATTCCTTATACAAAACATGAACAATGTCATACTTACAGTCCCAACCCAGCAAGCTCCAAATTGGATGATTCAGGAGCTAAAACAAATTTACGGATAATCATCCGAAACAGGATATATGTGGTAAATCGGACCATCATATAAAAAACCACATATATCCCCATATTAATTTAAAAAGGGGATAATAATGAATATAAATAAGTTATGTATTGTTTTAATGATTTTTGTGGCATTTATAGGGATAATAGGTTCAAATTCGAGTAATAATGCAGTATATGGAGCAGAGACATGGGTAAAATATAACAACTCAAATGTTTATATGACCAATTTTTTTGTGACTATTCATGCCACTATTAAAAATGATAAAGACCATGTTCAATATTTTAAAATAAGTCAAACCTATTCTAAAGTTGATCCTACGATGAACTGGAAAATTGTTAGTCATCCCGGTGCAGAAAGAATGATAGATCCCGTTTCCCCAGAACTTGGTGGAGACTGGGGATGGAGTATCAAAGCTGGAGAAACAAAAAAGGTAAAATTTACACTTGAAGCAGTTAATGGAACAAGCTGGAATCCATTAAGGTTTTATATATATAACCCCTCTGCTGTAGAAAATACATATTGGCCTTTAATTCCAGATCCAGGTTTATATTCCTCATGGTTCCAGCCAAATGAAATAGAAACACTAAATCCAAGTTTAGATCTTAAATACTGGCAAGGAGATTTCTCATTTGATTTATATAATAATGAAGATTGCAGTGTATCTGGAATAATTAGAGCTCCAATAGTACCACTTGACTCCAAACTCACATACAGCAAACCAAAAGCAACATTTAAAGATACTGATCTCGTGTTAAATGGAAAAGTTGCAGCATGGGATGTTACTTTAGGTAAATATGGCTCAAGTACTGATTCAAAAGAATATTACTATACTTATGTATGGCCTTCTGGTTCAGCTTCATCAAGTACAGGAAAATACTCAAACTCAATACCAACAACAAATGCAGCATCAGCAAATACAGCAACACCTTTTAAAGATACAGGGGTCCCATATCTTCCATTCGTGATTGGAGGTATCTTGGCTGCCGGTGGATTAGCATATGCAAGACTCAGATGATAACTCATAAAAAATAACATTAACCTTAATAATAATAAGCAATAAAAAAAGGTTACATGAAGTTATCGACAGTCTTTATTATAGCGGGGATGGTAATCATCTCCCTTTATTTTATGGTGGAAGTAAGTTTTTATGCAACAACAGAAAATGTTGTTATAAATAAATCGGATACTCCTTTTCTTGAAATACCAAAAATCGGTGTTGATCAAAACATCAACAACAAATCCATAAATTACGGCGTATATTATGAGCCAAAGTCTGCAAAACCAGGTTACGGAACTGTGGTGTTAGCAGGTCACAGAACATTTTACAGTTCTCCATTTTTAAATTTAGATAAACTTAAAGCTGGAGATAATATAACTGTATCATGGCCAGGAATAGGAAATGTCCAGTATACAGTATTAAAATCCTATATCGTCCCTGCATCCTACCAGTTACCCTTAGAACAGGGAAAAACTCTTATTTTATATACCTGTTATCCACTTGGATCATCAAAGGAAAGACTGATTATACAGGCAAATCAAACTAAAATAGTTCCATTCACTTATTCAAAAGCAGCAAATACAGATAATGGAAAACAAACCATTCCATATGCGCCTTTATTAATAGGCGCCTTTTTAGGAATAGGCTTAATTTTAAGCTATTTATATCCAGTAAAGGAAGATAAAAAATTCATTTTCATAGCTGCAGTTGCGCTTACACTGTTTTTATTATATGGATACCTATTTCCAGTCCCTGGAGACCAGATATCATCACAAATATCCAATTTGAGCGACGTATTTGGAGATTAACTCTAAATATAAGCCAAATTTCGCTCATGTTCACAAAACCAACAGTCTTCAAAAATCTGTCAAAATTCAAAGAATTTTGACGCCACAAAACAAAGTTTTTGTTGGCTTCGATTTTTGAAAGTTTATGAAGGTTTTGTGACCGTAAAAATCGCAGCTAAAGAAAATGCAAAGCATTTTCTGTGCATCAAAAACAAAGTTTTTGATAGCTTGGAAAAACCAAGGGTTTTACGCTCCAAGAAACCTTCGGTTTTTTGAGAGATTTTTACATGTCCATTGCATGCCTTCAAAAATATTTACTGTACTGTAGTATTGGTTAAGTGGAATTTGTTTAAAAAAATCCAATTTAATCAACAATTTACATAAATAGTAACAGTTGTACAAAATTCCAGACATGAGCGCCAAATTTTATAATCAGTACAGATTAAATATAAACACAGGGTAGATTTTCATGGACGTTGAAGATAGATATTTCAAAAATATTTCAAGCAGAGAAAGGGCAATTTTTGAAGGTGCAATCACAATGGGGGCGCTGTTCCATCAATTTGTTGGAACTCCTGTAAACTCAGAAAGTGCAGAAACACTTGAAAAATCCATAAAAGAAGCAATGGAACTTCAACCATGCATTGAAAAGGTTGAAGTAAAAATAAACAGAGAGATGCTTGAGGAAGCAAAAAGTGAATTTAATTACGTTTCATTAAATGGAGATATGTTAGATATAAAAGTAGTTTCAAAATACAGTGATAAAAAAGCAGTTTTAAGGATGGAATATATCGAAGAGTTGAAGTATCCTTTGATGTATGTTGAAAATATAGAAGAATAAATTGCAGTTAAAATTTTGCTGTAATTACATTTTTTATTTGCTGGTGACTTCATGGACAGTTTGAAAATATACGATGATTTAAAATTTGCTATAAGATGTGTGGATGTTTGGAAACAACTGAAACCATCTAATGATGAAATGGAAATAGTTCTTAAGCATGAGGCAGATAAAAAAGGTATAGATCAAAAATCTTTATTTTGCCAGCCGTTGCAGGATTATTTAGAGATGTTAATTGCCATGATTCATAATGAAAGCGGAGAATGGTTTTTTTATGTAGATATTGCTGGTGTTTTATACGATTTTGTTGCAACAGACGAACTTTCAGTATATAAAACTGAATCAGGTTACTGCGTCTGTTTCAAAAAATAAGAAGTATTAGCACAATTTATGATACATTTATTTTTATATAACTACCAACACATATTCATTTAAGATTATCCTATTTATCTATTCTTTTATAAACTTCCCAGTGATAACATGATAAAAGTGAATAAAGAACTATGTAAGGGGTGCAATATATGCACAGAATTTTGCCCCTTTAAGGTTTATGAACAATCAAAAAAACCTAATAAAAAGGGAGTTCGTCTTCCAACTCCAGAGCACGAAGAACGATGCACCAAATGTGGTTTATGTGCATTAATGTGCCCGGATCAAGCTATACGAGTTGAAGAGAAAGAAGAATAACCTAAATAATTAAAATTGGAGACGTTAAAATGGTGAATACTGAAAATTATTTCATACAGGGTAACGAGGCATGCGCAAGAGGTGCTATTAAAGCAGGCTGCAGATTCTTTGCAGGTTATCCAATAACTCCTTCCACTGAAATCGCTGAAGATATGGCGGTATTTCTACCTAAAGAAGGAGGATCATTTATACAGATGGAAGATGAAATTTCTGCACTTGGTGCAGTTATAGGGGCAGTTTGGGGCGGTCAAAAGGCAATGACTGCCACATCAGGACCTGGAATTTCCTTAATGCAGGAACACATAGGTTACGCTGCCATGACAGAAACACCACTTGTAATCGTTAACATGCAGAGAGGAGGTCCTTCAACTGGACAGCCCACAATGGCAGCCCAGGGAGATATGATGCAGGCAAGGTGGGGGTCTCATGGAGATTACGAAACAATAACGCTTTCACCGTCTTCTGTACAGGAATGTTTTGACTTTACAGTTGAAGCCTTCAATTTAGCAGAAGAATACAGAGTACCTGTCCTTGTAATGGGTGATGAGATAGTTGGACACATGAGGGAAAAAATTACGGTTCCAGATAAAGTAGGAATTAACCCTCGAAAAATGCCTGAAGAGGGACCAGAAACATTCTTACCATATAAAGCAGACCCTGAGGGCGTGTCACCAATGCCTCCATTTGGGGCCGGTTACAAAATGCACATTACAGGACTTACACATGATGAAAGAGGTTATCCTGATACATCACGTCCGGAAACTCATTCCAAACTTGTAAAAAGACTCTGCAACAAAATACTTAAAAATAGAGACAAAATATGCAGAGCTAAAGAGTTGTATACTGAGGACGCTGATATTATTGTGATTTCATACGGTGCACCTTCCAGATCTGCAATTACTGCAGTTAAACAAGCTCGAGAGGAAGGTATTAAAGCAGGACATATCAAATTAGAAACAGTATGGCCTTTCCCTGATGAAATTGTTAAATCTGCAACAGAAGGGGCTAAAAAAGTATTTGTTGTAGAAATGAATCTTGGACAGATCGTCCATGAAGTAGAGCGGGTTATCTGTGGAGCTGCAGATGTAGAACTACTTCCAAAAATTGGGGGAGAAATGCATCTTCCAGGTGAAATATTAAAGAATATAAAATCATGAAATAAGATTATTTAATTATATTTAAGTTCAGGAGATGAAAAAATGGCTACTAAACTAACAGGAAGTCGTTATACAGATTATTTAAGAAAAGAACGGCTCCCCCATATCTTTTGTGCTGGATGTGGAAATGGAATCGTGATGAACACATTCTTTAACGGCATGAACATGGCAGAATTTGATCTTGATAATATTGTAATGGTATCCGGAATAGGATGTTCCTCAAGGATACCTGGTTATATAAAATGCGATTCACTTCATACAACACACGGAAGGCCAATTACATTTGCAACAGGAGTTAAATTAGCAAATCCTGACCTTGATGTGGTTGTATTTACAGGAGATGGTGATGCTGCTGCTATTGGAGGTAACCATCTTATTCACGGTGCAAGGAGAAACATAGACCTCACCGTAATATGTATAAATAACAGTATTTACGGAATGACAGGAGGTCAAATCAGCCCCACATCACCCAAAGGCAGTTATGGAAGTACAGCCCCATATGGAGCTCTTGAAAGGCCTTTCAGTCTGGCTGATCTTGTAACTGCAGCAGGAGCAACCTATGTTGCAAGGTGGACTACAACTCATGCAATGCCGCTTTCACTTTCCATTAAGAAAGGTTTACAAAATAAAGGATTTTCATTCATTGAAGTTATTTCACAGTGCCCAACCTATTTCGGAAGGAAAAATCGGATGAGGACTCCACTTGAAATGATGGACTTTATGAAAAAGAACAGTATCCTGAAGGAAAAAACTGTAAACATGAGTGAAGAAGAACTTGAAGGAAAAATAATTGTGGGAGAATTTGTCGATAAAAGTCTACCAGAATACTCAGAAAGGCTTTGTGAATTGGTAAATGAAAAATGCGAAAATGGAACTCCTTCAGAATCAATTAAAGCAGCTTATAAAAGTTAAAAAGAGGGTTTAAATTGCGGAAAGATATAAGAATTGCGGGATTTGGTGGTCAGGGAATAATACTGGCCGGTATTGTTATTGGAAAAGCAGCTTCTCTTTATGATAATATATTTGCTGTTCAAACACAATCCTACGGTCCTGAAGCAAGAGGAGGAGCTTCAAAGACAGAAGTAGTAATAAGCGACAGCGAGATTGACTATCCCAAAGTTCAAAAGCCAGATATTTTCATTGCAATGTCCAATGAAGCGTTATTGGCATATTTAGATGATCTTAAAGATGGTGGAACTTTAATAGTCGACCCAGATATGATAAAAGAAGAAGATATACTCCAATTCATTGAAGAACATAATATCAATTATATTAAAGCTCCAGCAACAAGAACTGCAGCAGAAAAGATTAAACTTAATATCGTAGCCAATATTGTAATGGTCGGAGCCATAATAAAGGCAACCAAAGTAGTGTCAGAAGAAGCTGCAAGAAATGCCATTGCAGCAAGTGTACCAAAGGGAACTGAAGAAAAAAATATTGCTGCATTTGAAGCTGGTATGGACCTTATTGGAGAGGATTAAATTTGAGATGCTTCGAATACAGTGCTAAAAAAATATTTAAAAATGAAGGTATTCCTGTACCTGAAAGTTACGTTGTAAAAAGCCCTGAAGAGGCAAAAGAAGCTGCAGCTAAGTTAGGCAAATCAGTTGCACTTAAATCTCAGGTCCTTATCGGAGGCAGAGGTAAAGCCGGCGGGATAAAATTTGCAGATACACCAGAAGAAGCTGAAAAAGTCGCAAAAGAGCTTTTAGGAACAGAAATAAAAGGCGAAAAAGTGGGCAAGCTACTTGTTGAAGAAAAGGTCAATATCCAGTCTGAATTTTATATAAGTGTGATAATGGACAGGTCTGCTAAAAAGCCAGTTATAATGGCAAGCACTGAAGGCGGTATGGAAATTGAAGAAGTGGCTAAAAAAAGCCCTGAAAAGATAGTTAAATATCATATCAATCCTTTAGATGAATTCTTACCATATCAGGCACGTGAAATTGCAAGGAAAATGGGCATTCCAAATGAATTGATTTCAAAAATGGGAACATTCATTTTGAAGTTGTTAAACGTATTTGATAAGTATGATGCAACCATTGCAGAGATTAACCCACTTGTCTTGACTCCCGAAGGACTTATTGCAGCAGATGCAAAATTTGGGGTTGATGATGACGCTCTTTGGAGGCACCAAGAGTTTGCAGAACTTGAAGAAGCCAAAAAAGATGAATTTGCATATGTTACCCTTGACGGCGATATTGCAGTAATCGGGAACGGCGCAGGACTTACTTTGACGGGTATGGATATGATTAACCTTTATGGTGGAAAACCAGCTACCTTTTTAGACATAGGTGGTGGGGCGTCGCAGGAAAGCATTGCACGTGCCATAAATCTCGTTTTAAGCGAGCAAAACGTTAAAGTAATCTTTTTAAATGTGCTTGGCGGAATAACTCGAGCCGATGACGTTGCAAACGGCGTTATAACTGTTTTAAACAGTGCAGATCATAAAGTACCCATTGTCATCAGGCTTACGGGAACGAATGAAGAAGAAGGCCAGCGTATTTTACGTGATGCAGGAATTCCATTTGAGACATCGATGGAAGAAGCTGCCGAGAAAGCCGTTGAGATCTGCAGGTCTTTAAGCTAAAAATTAATCATTTATTTTCTTTTAATAACTCTTTAAGTTCCTTTATTTCTGATTTCATTTCATCCATAGTTTTCTCCATGCTTGTCATCTTGTCTTTAATTTCATCTTCTTCCTCTTCAACTTCTTCCATAAATACAGAAGCTAAATATGCTGTTAACAAACTGAAAAATCCAGCTCCAACAAGCATCAGGAAAATTCCAATTATTCTACCTCCAAATGATTCTGGAGTTATATCACCATAGCCCACTGTTGATATTGTGGCTATAACATACCACAAAGCATCCATTGGTGTGTTGATTTCGTCTGTAGGTGAACTTTCCATTACCAGCATGGTAACAGACCCTGCACAAATGAGGATAAAAAACGTGATAAGCAGGTAACTGAAATTAGTCTTTTGAAAAAAGTTAAAAATATGCTTTTTACCTTTCTCAAGCAGTATAACTATCTTGAATAATCTAGCAAAAGCAAGGTAATTTGTCCATGCGGAAGGTAGTAGAACGAAGAACAGTAACGGTATCATTGCAAAAATATCGACTGCATCTTCTTTAATGGTTGAAGTATAATCTTTTGAACGTTTATTCCATATAAACTCAACAAGAAGAATTATACATATTACTAAATCAAATCCAATGATGTACATTGAATTTGTGTAAGAGGGATATAAAAGAATAAGCCCAATAAGGACAGTATCTAAAAGTACCAAAATAGATATAATCAAATCACGTGTAGACCTACTTAATTCAATATCTAAATTATCTATTTTTTTATCTAAATCTAACTCTACATGTCCATCCACTGAAGTAATTAGTCCCTCATTTTCTGGATGTGTAATTTTTGTTCCACAGTACTGACAGTAAACTGCATCTTCATTGTTTTCTTTACTGCATTCTGGACATAGGATCATTTTAACATTCCTGATTTTTATAGCAAATATGCTCTGATAATCAAAATTTAATTCTTTTTGTTTAACTCTTTGAGATATAAAAATTCACCTATTAAAACATGTAGGCTCAAATATGATCCAGTTCAGCCAACACTGCAAAACAATTACAACTGTTTTATCAACCCTTCAATAATACACTTTAAGACAACTCCAGAAACTGGAATGGCATATTTTCGCCCATTGACTGTAATGTTAAGGCTGGTCCTATTGATGCCTATGAAGTATTCTGTTTTTTGCTTATTTTCCCTTTGAGAAGCTATTCCATCTTTATAAGGTTCTATAGATATAACTTTCCTTAAATCTATGTTTGTAGTGCGTTTGGTTCCTGTAAATACGAGTCTTTTATTTGTTAAAGTAAGTATTCCCTGATCTATAGTTCTCAATTCTTCATGGGATTCACTGCGTGATTGAAAACTTCCTACTTTAAAAGATACTCCTTTTGCAACCCTAAAAGTTGGCCCACCATAAGCTCCCCTTGTTTGTCTAACTGCTCGAGGCTCCCAAAGTGCTACATCCGATAAAAAAAGTAAAGCCCTTTCATTCTTTTTTAGAATTACTGGAGAATTTGCATCTGCAAATGTAACCTTCCCATTTGACGCGTCCAGTAACCATGAATTTATATCTGATTCCTGCTGTTTGGCATCTGATATTCCGCCATGAGCTATATTTATCCATTCTCTTTCTGTAAGGACCTGTTTGCCATATTCCTGCCAAATCCGGTTTGATTGATCGTTTACTTTGATTAACTGATAATTTCCACCTTTTTTCTTAAAAGTAGATCCACAGCTCTCACATTCACAATCATGTTCAGTTGTAAGTCCCAACATTCTTTTATGATCATGGTAAACTAATGGGCCGTTCCCACAAACGGGACATTTTTCAATCCATATAATTTGTTTTTTTATTATTTGCTGATCTTCTTGAATAGAGTTTTTATCTTCTGTCTGTTGCTTGTATTGAGTGAAAACTTCATTCTCTAATGGTGTGAGTTTTGTCCCGCAGTACTGGCAGAAATTTGCATTTGCATTATTTTCTTTGCCGCACTCTGGACAGAACTTAATCGATTTTTCGCCATCCGAATCTGTTTTAGATAAATTTGTTCCATTTCTCCTTGCTTCAAGCATTTCTTTAATATCTTCATTTGAAACCATTTAACCATCTTCTAATTAGTTATAAAAGTTTTCACAGAATTTTGCAGTAATTCTGTTTTGTTTTCCACATTTTGGGCACTTTGCCAATCTATTCATCCCCAATTTATCTTTTAACTTATCAAAAACCACTTTACAGACTTAAATATAATTCAAAGTCCAATTTCAGCAATTAAACCAGTTGAAAATCTCAAAACATTGTTACTTCCATGAAACCAAAAAACTGTATTAAACCATCTGAAAACGTTGGCAATATTATTAAAATAGCCATCAAACACAAAAGTGTTTGGGACATGCGAAAACCGTAGATTTTCGAGTGCTGCTAAAACCACTGCAATACTATAATGGACATAAACAAAATAAACAAAAACATGGTAAGAAAATGCCCCTATATAAATCCCTGTACATCTTGAACAAACTGGAAAATAATGATTTCCAATTTTAAAAGTTCTTTCAGGTAATCTATGACATATAAATACCTTAAAAAGATTAGTATCTGAATTTTCTCTGGAATTCTGCAAGTTTTGATTATCCATAAGTCGATGTACTTGGATTTGTTTCTAATAATATTATTATTTACTATCGTCAGAAAATAGAAAGATTTATATTTTTAATCATAAAATTAAAAGTTTTAATACATGAAAAGTATTAAAAGCACGAATCTAGTTCTTAAAAATTAAAAAAGTCCTGTTTTGTTTATTCCATATGGAATCTACATACTTCTAAAGGATCTAAAAAGTAGTTAAAAGTTATAACTTATAAAATATGTTAAAATAAATCGGAAGTACTTCTATTATTCAAATAGCTAATGTGTTATAGAAAAGTCGCTAAAAAATGAGATTACGCACTACAAAGAATTATTAAAATCTTTTTTTTGATTCTATACTAAAAATATAGACAAAATTTTGAAATTTATGGTATCCTAAAACTTAGATTTAAAATTGAATATTTTGAACCATTTTAAGTGCATAAATTCCAACTGCTACAAGTATTATTATAACTAATACATGGTTGACTGGCATATTTTGTTTCCTGAGTTTCTAATTTATATCATGGAACGTTCTACTTTAAAAATCTATCAAAATCGAAGATTTTGATGCATGTGAAAACCGTAAGTTTTCGAATGCTTCGATTTTTAATGTTCGAAAATCAAAGATTTTGATAGATGTTTAACCTTTGTAAAATCTTTGATTTCATCAAATTATTCTGATTTCTTATTTAAACTATTTCAATAGAATGATGATAAATCCCGCCAAATATATAAGTAGAAATACTATACTTGCTGCAAATAACGCAAGAAACATGTACTCCATATTCCTCTTCTCATTTTCACCCAGAATTTCTGGTTCTTCCTCTTCCACATCTCCTTTAGACCTTTTAGCTCTTCTCTTTTTCTTTGCCATACTTCTTACTCCTAAAATCTTTTATTAATCCAAATTCAATCAAAATTTTTTAAGTAATAATAATTTTATTTATCATCTTAAACTATCATAAGTTTCCATCAAAAAGAGAGGAATATTTTTTTATTTATAATATATTCCAAAAACAATGAACCCTACCAATACAAAGGCTAAAACTAAAAAATAAGGATATAATTCCAAAGCAGGAGCAGAATCTAATCTTAAAGCGCTTTGAAAGAGAGGGCGGGAACTAAATTGAATTCCAGTGCTTAAACCAACCATTATTCCGTTTAACTTTAATCTTTTTTTCTCTTTAAGTATAGCTGTGTATTCTTCGTCAAAATCATTCTTGGGTGTACTGCTTAAAAATCCAGATCCAAGTTTATAGACTTGTGATATCTGTAAAATATTTTTATAGTTCTTCCTATATTTGCTGGCTGCTTTACGCCAGCTTTCTCTTTTAGATTCCTGACTGCAGCTTTTATCATCAGGATGACAGTACTTTTGATTGGGCGATCTAACTTCAAAGGGATCACCACACCATTTACAATATCTTATTGCAGTAAACTTGCTCATAAAATGCACCTGAATTTGAAAAAATGAATATTTAAAATTTTTATATATTTTAAATGGACAATATGATCCAAACTACTTTTTAATTCCATATGTAACCATCATAAATTTATGTTTAAAATACTAAAAAAGTGTTACTGAGTTTAGAGTATTAAATTTAACTATTTTTTAATTTTTAATTTTTTAAGCTTTTCCCTTCTTTTTTTCAGTTAAAAGGATATTAACTCTTTTAGTTACTTCATGGAAATCATTTCGAAACATTTCTAACTGATCTTTTGATTCTTTTAATTTATCCTGTGATCGTTCCTTAAAACCTTCTCTTGCCGCATATAACGAATCATAATCAGTTACTACAATTTCCTGCATTTTAATCAAAATATTTAAAATTTTTTGTTTTAATGAATTGCACCGGGCTGGGGGATTTGACTTTTCAAATCTGTAAAATATAGATTCTATTTCTTTTCTAATACTCTCAATTCTTTTAAAAGCATCTTGATTATTAATTTTACCTCGAGATTCTTGATCTATAATTTCTCTAAGTAAAAGCAGTACCCCTCCTGTCTCATCCATACATTTTGCACTTCTTTTTAAGAACTGTTTTTTAGTCATTTCAAACATATGCACTCACCCATCTGTAAGAGTTAAAATTTATATGTTAATATTATGTTTTTTTAGATAAAAAAAATTGCAGTGTCTAATAAGGAATAGTAAAACAAAAAGTGGAACCTTTACCAAATTCAGATTCAACCCAAATATGGCCCCCGTGGCGCTCTATAATCCTTTTAACTATGGATAAACCAATTCCAGTTCCATGATATTCATCCATAGTATGTAACCTCTGGAATATTATAAAAATACGATCCATGTATTGCTTTTCTATTCCAATACCATTATCTAACACATAAAAAACATATTCTTGAGCTTCATCGTCTTTTTTTGCTGAAATATGTATCTTAAGACGCGCATACTCTTTTTTGAATTTAATAGCATTACTTATAAGGTTTTGAAATACTCTTTGAAGCTGCCCTGCATCGCACATTACAAACGGCATGGAATCATATGTAATTTCTGCATTATTCTCATTAATTGCAAATTTAAGATTATCAATAGCTTGATTTAATATAAATTCGCTGCTTACATGTTTAAACACATTTTCTTTTGTTGTAATACGTGAATATTCAAGTAAACCTTTAATCTGTTCTTTCATTCGAAGTGCAGCTTCCACAATATAATCTATAAACTCATCTGCATCGGCATCAAGTTTACCTTTGTAACGTCGTTCCAAAAGCTGGGTGAAACTTGCAACAGTTCTAAGAGGTTCCTGCAAATCATGGGATGCTACATAAGCAAATCTTTGTAACTCTTCATTAGATCGTTTCAAATCGCCCACTGTTTCTTCGAGCCTATTTTTATATCTTTTTAATTTATTTTTTGACTTAAAGCCCATCAAAGCTTCTATAATTGCAATTGACAGAGATTCTATATTCTCAACATCTCTGAATGTATAACCTCCATTTTTATTAGCTAAAACAATTAATCCAATTGTTTTATCACCCTGTTTAAGCGGGACGCATACAAAAGAGTTTATTTGAGGATGTCCTTCTGGCAATACTTTTTTAACAGGATTTGAATCGTGATAATTTACAATCTGAGGTTCTTCTTTTTTTATTACTCGTTTAAGATAAGTGTTGATTTCCATATCTGCGATCAATTCAGGAATCTCCGATGGTGGGGCTTTATATAAATTCCATGCAGAAAAACTTACAGCTATGCATTTTAAGCTCTTGTCATCATTAATTTCAGACATGAAACTTATTTCGCTGCCAGTTAGCTGTTCTGATACATTAAGACCTATTCTTGCTACTTCTTCTTCTGTTTCACTGGTTAAAGATTCCCTGAATATTCTGTTAATTCCATTTAATACAGAATACTGTCTTTTAATCTGTTCTTCCGCCTTTTTACGTTCGGTTATATTACGTGAGCCAAAAACTGCCCCTTTGATTAAATTTTTCTCATCAAAGATTATATTTCCTGCTATTTCTAGCCAAATATAATGTCCATCAGCATGTCTAAACTGAACTTCCATTCTTCCAGGCCTCATTTCACTAAATGCAGCTTTAACTGCATTTTTAACTTCGTCTAAACTATCAAGAGGAATATGATCAAATATTGATGTTCCAATGAGTTCTTCTGGTTCATAACCAAGTACAGTACTACAAGAAGGGCTGACATATTGAATGATCCCATTAATGTCAATTTGACTCACCATATCTGTCATAGTATCAGTGATCATAAGCAGTCGCTTTTCACTTTCTTTTAATGCATCATAAGCTCCTTCAAGTTCTGCTGTTCGTTCTTTAACCTGTTTTTCTAAATTGTTACGCGTTTGTTCTAATTCATTCGCAATCTTTGATTGGGATGCCCCAAATTCTTTGAGGGCTTTTTCTACCTTTTTACGTTTAGTGATATCAGTATTAATTTCCATGTAACCTGTTGGTTCATTATTTTCATTTTTTTGTAACTCCCACCTGCTTAAAACAACAATTTTTTCACCATCACGCCTTGTATGGGTTACTTCACCTTCCCAATGTTGATTTTTGAAGAGTTGGCTAAATATTCCAGTTAAAGGCTCTGAAAATTCAGTTTTAAGCAGATTATAGGATACTTTACCATAAGCATCTTTCCTATCCCATCCGTACCTTTTCTCTGCCCCATGATTCCAAAAAATAATTCTATCACCCATATCACGGACTATAATTGCATCACGAGTAAGATCAAGTAACGCCGCCTGTTTCTGTAACTTTTCTCCCATTTTTTCCTTTTCAGTTACATTTGTGCTGATTGTAATAAGCGTATTGGGATCAGATAAGTAAGCAGAAACTGAATAATGTTCATCTACTGATTTAAAATAAGCCTTAAATTTTTTACCTTTACATGATTTTAAAATATCGTTGGCTATTTTTAAATATAAAAATGATATTTCACTATCGCATAATTCAGTTATCATTTTCCCAACGGTATTTTCACAGGATATAACTTTAGCAATTATTGATGCATTATTAACATATTTAACACGTAAATTCACAACTTCATTATGTGCATCATGTATTAATCCATAAATTGTAACTCCATCCTGTAAATTGTCAAAAATCTGAAAATTTACATTGGATTTAAGATCTACTGCATCCTTATTCGTATCTATCATTTATATCCTCATGAGAAAATATATACTAACTAATGCTATTTTTTAACTATTATTATTATGTTTTATTATTAAAATATAACTAGAACTAATTATAAATTCACCTAAATTCTCCATTTAGTATTATATTATCCCTATTTACTATTATTTTTATAAGGTATACCATATAATGGATAATAACTGCATCATAACTTATTAGAATTATTTTTAATTATTTGAAAATTATAAGTACTAAACTTAATATAAAAAGCATTATCATAACTTTTAATTGATTTTTGACTTTTTAATGAAATAAAATGATTTAAAACTCCATAAACACAGGTAATTTGATTAAAAAACCCTTCCAGAAATATTTAAATAATGCAAATATATAAATCACAACCCCTCCAAGTCAATAGAAAATATTATATTTTTTAACTGCACAAGTTAAGATTCTAATAATTATAAAATTAAATTTATTAAGCCCCATAAAGCACTTACAAAAGCTTGGGTTGGACACCATATGATTAAAAAAATTAGTTTAGCCATTATAATTATCATGATTTCGTTTATGGTTTACAGTTTAATTGAACCTTACTGGATTCAAACTGAAGAGATCAAAATAGAATCAAATCAAATCCCGGCTCAGTTTGATGGTAAAAAAATCGTTTTTATATCTGACGTTCATTTAGGATCATGGCCCTTTTTTGACCAGAAAAGAACAGAAGATCTGGTCAATCAGGTAAATGAATTACATCCGGACATGATTTTGCTTGGCGGTGATTATGTAAGCGACGAAACTCCCTATATCAGCCCATGCTTTACAGAACTTTCCAAACTAAATGCCCCTTTAGGCGTTTACGGTGTTTTGGGAAATAATGACCCCCATAATCAATCCATTAAAGCTATGAAAAACGCAGGTATTACTTATATCGGCAATGATGGGGACTGGATTGAAAATCAAGGAGCAAAAATTAGAGTTGGAGGAGTGGGGGATATGCGTACTGATACTCAAAATCAGGCAGCTGCAATAGGAAACGCGAATAAAAGTGACTTTTTAGTGCTAGTATCTCATAATCCTGATTTTTTCCCACAGGTAGATAAATCATATGTTGATGTTATGCTCTCAGGACATACTCATGGAGGACAAATAACATTCTTTGGAATTTGGGCCCCTGTTGTACATTCCCAATATGGAAACAAATATAGAACAGGAATAATAAAGGAAAATAATACTACATTAATCGTAAGCAATGGTATTGGCACTATTATGTTGCCTATGAGGTTCTTTGCAAGACCCCAAATTATAGTACTTGAATTAAAACGGAAAAATTAATCCAAATAGATTCTACAACTTATTCAACATATTTTTAAATAATAATTAATGGATTTTTAACTTCAAAAAATAAGAAATAAATGATAGATATTCTATCAACTGTTTTACTGTTGTCCTAATATTAAACTTTTTAAGTAGTCCAATGCAGATTGTAGATAATTCACTATTTGACCTAAGATTCCAGATGGAGACATCTGATTTGTAACACTCTGCAGCTGTGACTTAAATCCTGCCAGGTCTCCCTGTACTTTCTGTGAATTTGAAATAGTATCTGCAATTTGTTGTGCCTGTGAGTCGCTGATATTGATATTCAGATTGCCCGCAACGTTAATTACAATTACTTTAATTTGACCTGGATCCTGTAAATTCTGCTTTTGAACTTCATTTTGAACTTGTTCAAAAAGATTAGCTATTGTATCAGGGTTCTGACCTGTTTGGCTTGCTATATTAGTTTCAGTATATAGTGTATCTGTTGCAGCTTGTTTAGCATTATCTGGAATTTCAGCACCTACTGCCATTTCATAGGATTTTAATACTCCCGCTAAAGCAGATTCTCCAGATGATTTAACAGGAGAAGTAACTACCACATATCCATTCTGAATCCCTACAGATTTTAAGGCATTTGCATACATTTTAGGAGTAACAACAGTTATTTTACTGTTATCTACTGTAACATTAATTCCATTGCTATAACTTAGATCCACCATAGCACATGAAAATATCTGACTTGAAGAATAAGTTCTTCCAGTTATGTTTTGAGAGATTTCATTCACTTCAGATGCTGTAATAAGCTTTGTAGTGGCCGTGCTTACATTTTTATCAGTGTGAGACTGGAAATAATCCATTACAGAACTTTTCCACTGATCATCTGAATTTGTAGCGACTCCTAAAGTTACTGCAAACCCCGAAGCACCATATATTGGACCTATGGTCATTAATAATACCAGCAGAAGTACTGCTATAAATTTTTTCATTAAAACCACCTCGCCAATGAATTTTGATCTACACTTTTGACTATGTAGCCATAATTGCTTTAATTCAATGACCTTTAGCATGTTCAACGATATAAACTTTTACTAAAAAAGGAATCTACGAATTAAATTGGAGATTTAAGAAATTTATACTATCTAAAGAAAAATAGGGTTTGTATAAGTCTACTTTAAAAGCACAACTCTACTCTCATATGCTTTATCTTTAATCTCTAAACCACATTTATCTGCTACAGAATTTGCAAAATCATAAATTTCCTGATTTGAGGGCATATTTTCAAAAGTCAATCTTTTTCTGGAGTACCCTACAAACATATAAGCTTTAATTTCAACGAAATCAGGATTGGTCCTTTTAATTATGTCAGCATATTCATCTACATTTTGCATATTGTATCCTTTTACACAGGTCATTCTCAAGACTTTTCTGCAGGCCAAGCTTGAAAGTAAATCAAGGCTCTTATTTAGATTACTCCACCCATTTTCTATTTGAGGATTACATAATTTGTTAAATATTCCTTTATTTGGAGCATCAAGTGACACATAAAGCTGGGTTGGTTCTTCTTTAAGATTTTCTAATCTTTCAGGTGTCATCCCATTTGTAACTAAAAATGTGGTGAAATTTCTCCTATGGAATTCTTCTATCAGATCATCTATTTTGGGATATAGCATTGGTTCTCCTGCAAGTGAAATTGCAGCGTTATTTGGATCCTGAGATTCATCAAGTTTTTTCTTATTTGCTTTTTCGTTTCCAAAAAAGCCGCATAGAAGTTTCCTCTGGGCCTCAATACTACCATCAATTATTTCTCCAGGTTCATCAAAATCTCCTTTCCACTGTGTCTCTGTAACTGAGAGATCTCTCCAGCAGAATAAACATTTCTGGTGGCAGAAAGGAACACTTGGGGATATCTGCAAGCATCTGTGGCTCTCTATACCATAAAATTTTTGTTTATAACATACTCCTTCATCAAGTATGCTCTTTTTAGTCCAGTGGCATACTTTGGCCGCAGAATGTTTGTTATTTCCTACAAATCTATATCCCATTTTTTCAAGTTTTTTGAGATTTTCAGCATTTAGTGACATTTTAATCCTGTTGTAATTAAATGATTATTAGTTGATATTGTCCATGTTGAGTGTTTTATATTCCAAGTAAAGAACAAAAATATTCTAATTCATTATTTGATCTATGAGTATATGAAATCTTATTTATATCATTTTTATATTTGAGTTATTTCTTGGATTAAATTCTACATATATTTTTATGTAAAGATAATTTACCATTCGCAAAAAATAAATTTATTTTTTACATCTAGGCTTTATTTTTATATTACAATACAACAAAGTCTTATGACTTTATTCAAATTAAAACTGCTTTTTTGTTAAAAATAAACACTAAAGTAATATAAATTTAGGCTAAATTTCAAATAATTCACTATTTTTTGTATTCAAGATATAAAAAGGCGTTATGATATATTAACCTGTTAAAACCTTTTTTTATTAGAATTGGATGCCAAATAAGTCCTATTTATCCAAATATGGTTTAAAATTAGAGTACGTGTAATTTAATAAATCAACCTCCCTAAGGTAACACATTAAACGTTAATGTTTTAAGCGAATGAAGTTTTATAGAAGTTGATTTATTGAAATGGACCAGTAAGCGCCCTTCTTTAAGATACCTATTTTAAATTAACTTTAAGCTCGCTTTAAATCTAAAAAACGACGGTATAAAGGCTTTTTTCCCCGAAAAAAATCAAAACATTTATATGTGCTACAAGCTGATTATTGATTTGTCCAAAACGTTCCAAGTAAGTACATCTAGTACTATGGGACACGGAGGCGGTACAATTAAGCGACAAAAATTGTACGCACTGCTATTAGTAGTAGGTATAGCAACGTGCGTTTTTCCCTCAGTAGTAGGGGCATCAGACCAAAATGCATCGGACAATAATGCACAAATTGGTCTAAAAGAAAATACAAACGTTTTAGAAGTAAATGCAGCTTCTACTGTAAAAGTTAAAGTATGGTATAAAAGTTGGCACAAGCACTGGTATAAAAGCCATGGAAGATGGCATTATTACTGGACTTACAGTTGGAAATACTATTATAAATACAAAACCAGTACAGCAAAAGCAGCATCAAGTTCCAGTAGTTCATATTATACATCAAGTGGTAAAGCAAATACATTCAACGACCCAAAATTAAACTCAATTATGAAATCGGCAGCAG
>JAEZKE010000098.1 GCA_023436175.1 Methanobacteriota archaeon | reverse complement strand
ATCAAAACTTTTTAGAACATTATATATATTTTTATATAATTTCTATTTAAGTTCTTATTGAATTAATTTTTATATCATAAGTGTTTTTTGATATTTAAAAAGGTGATCCCTGTTTTTTGATCTTCTCTGTAGTTACATGATGTTGATCTGGACAAACTCCAGATTTCACTGACTTTTCCCTTAACTTTTCAATCATTTTATTTGTTTTTATGTTAACGGGACATTCATATGTGCATAGGCCGCATAATGTACATTTAAAGAGCCCTGAATCAAAACATGTTTTATTGCCTCTTATAAAATTACTTAAAACTATTCCTCTACCACCTAAATATCCCCTATATCCAAAGTCAGAGCCAGTAACATTATAAACAGGACATGAAACGATACAACTACCACAACCAATACATAAAAGACATTCTTCACTTTTTTCAAGTGCTTCGATTCTTCCATTATCAAGAAGAATCACTATCACTCTTTTTGCTCCATACATATCCTTTAGCAACACCTGTTCAATATCGGCTGTTTTGGATGGTGATGTGATAACATTCATATATGCAGGAATCTTTTTTCCTGTTGCATATATTGTTTCAAGCTTTACAACACTTACTGCATCTTCCACGGTTCTTACAAGTTTGTCTATTCCTACTACAACTATATGAATATCCTTCATGGATACTAAACTAATATTACCCTCGTTATGGACCATAACTAATGCGCCGTCTTCTGCAGCTACGCTGTTTGCCCCAGTTATACCTACATTACAGTTTGTAAGCCTTTTTATGATATCTGCTTTAAATATATCGAGGATAGATTTAGGCTCCGGCTTTACTTCCACACCAAATTTTTTTGATGCAATCTGAGCTATTTTTTCCATATCTAAATGTGCAGCAGGACCTATTGGGTGGGAAGGGCCATGGCTTTCAGGATCCATTTGAACTATTCTGTCTCCAAGGTCAGTTTCAACAATTTCTACCCCTTTGCTCTGTAAAAATGCAGAGAGCCCTATTTCATTCACATTGTTTGATTTGGATTTTGCTATAATTGATTCCTTTTCAATTATTTTATAAATCTCATCCAGCGCTATTTGAGAGTTTTCTGCAAAAATAACTTCTATTCCATTTTCTAAAAATCTGGTTTTTGCAGTTTCTATGAGTTCTTCAAGGTTCTCAATACTGTATTTTCGTATTTCTTTTACATGTTCTCGAAGATTACTTATGCGTTCATTTTCATCTTCTAAAAGCTTCTTTCTTCTAGTTTCAATTATGTCAAATGATCTTCGCATTGCATTCAATTTGGTTTCGTCCATTTTAAACCCACTTTAAAATCATTTGGAGGATTTAGTAATCATTTCAGATAAATCAAGTACTTTTTTATCATCCTTAGATACAGATCTAAGGTTTAAGATACAAAAGGGGCATGAAGTTACAATTATTTCTGCTTCAACATCTTCTGCATCTTTAATCCTCATTTTTGCTATATTTTCAGTTATTTCTGGAAATGCAGCCCTTACTCCTCCGCCAGCACCGCAACATCTTGATTTTTCTTTATTTCGTTCCATTTCAACTAAATTGCTTATTTTATATAGAATTTCCCTTGGGGCGTCATATTCTTCAAGATGTCGGCCTAAATGACATGGATCATGATATGTAACGGTTTTATCTAAAAATAAAGGCTTAAGTTTTCCCGTTTTAATTAATTCATTGAAAAGTTGAGATGTGTGCATAACATCTAATTCAACGCCTAAAATCTGGGAATAATCTTCCTTAAATGTTTTATAACAGCCAGCGCATGAAGTAATTATCTTCTCTTCTCCAATTTCTTTTAATGTGTTTTTCATTACTTCTTTTGCTTCGCGGGCAAAACCTGTTCTAAGTAAAAAAGATCCACAGCAGGTTTCATTTTCTAATATTTTATAATCAATACCTGCATGTTTTAGTATTTTTTCTGTGGCCTCAGCTATGCTATTTAGCTTTTCTCTTGCAACGCAGCCTCTGAAGTATATCATTTTACTCACAATATTTATTTAGTCTTAATTCGCTATAAAAATCAGTATAAAATTATTATTATATTTTTTGCTATTGTATATAGTCATTAGATAATCATTGATTAAATAATTATTGAAGTTGATGAAATTTTCAATTTCCGAACATTCGAAAATCTACGATTTTCGATGTCTGAAAATCAAGGATTTTCAACCGCAAAAATTTCTCATTGAGAAATTTTTGAGTGCCCCAAACGCAAAGCGTTTGAGGTATTTTTGAGGTAAAAAAAATGTAGATATGTAAAAACTTTAATTATGTTTAAAGAAAAATTAAGACAATTAATCCTTAAAATATAATTTCATTATAGTTTTAGCTGAATACTCTGTCATTAAAAATTCATTCTAATATGAGTAACTTTGCACATTAGACCTCATTTCTTACAATCTGTGTTTTATTGCAATAATTCAATAAATAATATTAAAACCTGTTCTATGAACTGTTTAATGTCTTTAGATGGATATCTTGCATTGTTGTACTTTTTTTATGTTTTTTTATGAATTTCTTTATATTTTCAGATTCTAAAAGTGTTTTATTGTTCATTATTTTGTCTAGTGGCCAGTTCCACCATTTAATTTTTTTTAATTCAATTATTTCCAGTTTTTTAAAACGATATTTAATGTGTTTGGCGGGATTACCTGCTACAATTTCATAATCTTCTATATCTTTAGTTACAACAGAATTTGCACCAATTATAGCGCCGTTTCCAATGGTTACTCCTGACATTATTGTTGTATTTATCCCAATCCAAACATCATTACCAATAATTACATCACCTTTAGAAGTTACAATATTCTTTTCGTTATAATGTTTTAGATGTGATTTTACAAAATCAGTTTTTAATTGGATAAATGGAAATGTGGTTACCCAATCCGATCTATGGGCGGAACTAGAAATAATTGAAACTCCCCCTCCAATTGAACAAAATTTACCAATTTTAACCTTGTATTTATCACTAACAGCAAGTATTAATGGGTCACAATTAGTATACTCACCTACTTCAACAACATTATTTAAAAACTTGTTATAATCTCTGTATTTAAGATAAGTACTGAAAAATCGATATAATGGTATACGACGTAGAGTTTTATTATCAACCAAAAATTTCACAATATTTTCAGATTTTAACATATAATACTCCTTATAATTATTATTTTTGGCAATTTAGGAGATATAAACCTCTTTATCTGTTTTAAATATTATATCAAAAATTTTTACATGGCTTAACTTAATTATTTAGTATCTCTGCATCATTTATGTGCATGTTATACCTATTTTTTGTTTCATTTCAACAATTTCAGACTTATAAATATTTTTAATCAAATTTTGACCGGGTTAAGTTCTTAATTAAAAAATTATTTAATTAATATATATACTATTTAATATTAATATTTTATTATTATTTAATAGTTCATGAAATAATTAGAAATATTTTGCCTTTGTTTCTTTAACACCTCATAGTACTGACTTAAAAATATAAAATCAATATTTATAGTTAATGTTAAATAGGAGGTTCTTGAATTCAGGATTTAAAAATAATTTGTATTTATCATCAATGATAAGAAGATGAGAGAATAAAGAATTTAATGCAATAAACAATTAAGTTTAAGCTACTATTTTAATTAATATTAATTTTTTAGAGATTGATCGTGTTTTTCAGTTGAAAATATCAATAAATTTTAAATTTAAGTCTCCTACAATTCTTTTAGATTTCGATAGTTGTTTTTTAATTAGGGCATAATTTTGAGGATTATCTTCTAAGAATTCGGCATATATTTCTCTTTTTAGGAAATTAACTGTAATTATCAATGAATCTTCTATTTCAAATATTTCAGTAAGCCTTTCTTTTTCTCTCATTGATATGACTCCTCCAGTTAGATTTATAATCTTCTGGTAGGCATCATCAAAATTTTCGTCTTCAAAAATTCTTTCCATAAATTTCCCTCTTGGCGTATTTGTTTTATAAGTTCATTTTATTTGAAGTTAAAGGTAAACAATAATATTTTATGAAATTTTTATTAATTAATCCCTTATCTTTTTTATAATAAACAATAAATTATAGGTCATCCTTCATAAGATATATTGAACTTTATTATCAATTAAAAGTTTATAATTATATTTTAAATGAATATTTTATAACCTATATATTGTTTCTACGCACGGGCCTAACGAATAAGAAATTATAGATCATTCCATATGCATAGAAAATATGTTGAAGTGGCAATAATAAAAACACCATCATAGAGTAAAAGGTTTTTGTTTTACGAGTAATTTCTGCAAATATAGTAACTGCAAATAGGAAATAGAGTATAATCGGGATTAAAATAAGCCATCCTACTATTAAATATAGTGGGATCAGAAAAATAAGGTATAACAGAAATATTAAGGATATAAATGGTTTGATTTTAAATAATCTATGCTTTTTTATGGTATTGGTTATATTTATACCATAATTTCTCATATTTTTTGTAAATTCCAATATAGAATTGGTTTCACGATGATAAACTTTAGCATCTCCTGCATAAATAAAATTATAACCGGCCTTTTTAAGCCTTAAATTTAATTCGTTATCATCTGATACAATTAAACTGTCATCATATCTAAACTTCTTGATTATGTCTTTTTTATAAATGGAATTGTAGTTGGGAATACTGTCTAAATATTTAACATCTCTTCTAGAAAAGGCAGGATTTCCTCCAGATGCAATAGTTGAAGTTAAGAAACAATTTATCACGAGTTCCTTTTTGTCCTCTGTTGGAGCTACCAGTCGCGGTCCACCAGCACCTGCAATTTTCTCCCCACTTCCATCAATATGATGATACAGTGTTTTAAGCCAGTTTTTATCAACAATGCAGTCAGCATCTGTGTAGGCAATATATTTTGATGTTTCGCTTGAATTATCGATTACAAGATTTCTTGAAAAACACAGGCCATAAAAACCAAAATCTTTCTCGTTTAAAATTTTGTATCTTACATTTGCAGTGCTTAAAACATTTTCCACAATTTCACGTGTTCTGTCAGATGAGTTACCGTCTACTACTATTATTTCAAATAAAGAGATATCGATGTTTTGATTTATAATACATTTTAAGGTCTTCTCTATGTATTTTTCCTCATTTTTGGCAACTATTCCTATGGTTATTAAAATTGACATTGTATTCACGATAATTATTTGGATATTATTATTTATACTCGGATTTATATATTAAACCTACTAAAAGGGTTGATGTATGATAGAAACGTGCAAATGATTTACATTTAAAAATATATCTAAATTAGTTAAAAAAACGAAATGATACTGATTTTTAAAATATTAGAATCTTTTGCATACTTTAACTGTTAATTAGCAATTTTTGATCATTGGATTTAAATTTTATTCAATTAACTATACTATTGAAAGTATTTCCCATTCTTTTGCTGTAGGCTTCCCATGAATATTTTTTTGAAACCATTTTGGAAGTTTCAACTGTTTTATGTTTGTATTCATCATAATTATTTTTAATTTCCATTATTTTATCCGCCAATTGTTTGATATTTCCAGTCTCAACAACAGGGTGATTATCTGGCAAAATATCTTTGACTCCACATTGATCTGAAATTATGGTTGGTATTCCCCCTAATATGGTTTCTAGTGGAAAAATACCCCATGGTTCTGCTTCAGAAACAAAAATTGATACATCTGCAATGTTATAAAGTTCATATAATTTGTTATTTGAAACTGAACCATAAAAAATAGTTTCAATGTCTTTTTTTTCTGCATATTTTATCATTTCATTTTTCATTCTTTTAGAAATAAAGCTGGTTGTATTTCCAACAAAATGTAATCTTGCATTTTCTATATTTCCATTAATTAAAGAAAATGCTTTTATTATATCAAAAGGATGCTTTTGCGGCTGTATTGGTCCTACAAATATGGCGTCAAAATAGTCGTTATTTTCATGCTTAACCCTGCGATCCAGGTCTGCACCAGAATAGCTAATATTTACTTTTTTATCCGGATATCGTACCTTAATGAGCTCTTTTATTTTATTACTTAACGATAATATTAATTTGGTGCTTCGAGTTAGTTTTCTATCTATTAAACTATGAATAGAATACATTTTTTTGATGTAATTAGAGATGTTATGCTGATATGGTTCATTACATGTCCATACTGTGGGTATATCTGTATATTTGGATATCCACTGAGCAGGGTGATTATGTGCATTTATAATGTCATGTTCTTTAACTTTTTCACTTAATTTCTTAATTAGACTGTGCCACCTGATTAAATTATAACTGTAAAAGGGACCCGAGATCCATTTTTCATCTAGGGATATAATTTCTACATTTTCAAGTAACGGATTGAAAACACAGTTTTCGGCCTTTTCAAATGTGTATATTGTAACATCGTGCCCCATTTTATTTAGATAGTAACTTAATTTACACACCTGTTTTTCTGCCCCCCTTGGATAGATTAATTCTGGGTGAACAATTCCAATATCCATAATTTACACCATTATATGTTTCTTAATATTATTAAGTAATTACTA
>JAEZKE010000044.1 GCA_023436175.1 Methanobacteriota archaeon | reverse complement strand
TATGTACATAGTGGTAACGAGGCACCTGATGCTTGTCCTCAGTGTAAAGCACCAAAGGCTAAATTTATTGAGCAGTCAGAAACATCAGCACAGTGGGCTGATGAACATAGAATTGGTGTAGCACAGGGTGTTGATGCCGAGATACTTGAAGGCCTGAGAGCAAACTTTACGGGTGAATGTACAGAGGTTGGTATGTATCTTGCCATGGCAAGACAGGCAGAACGTGAAGGTTACCCTGAAATCGGGGCTTTTTACAAGCTTGCTGCATGGGAAGAAGCTGAACACGCTGCAAAGTTCGCAGAATTGCTTGGTGAAGTAGTTCATGCTGACACTAAGAAAAACCTTGAGCTAAGAGCAGAAGCCGAAGCCGGTGCATGCAAGGGCAAGAAGGATCTAGCAACTCGTGCAAAACAGCTTAACCTTGATGCAATTCACGATACAGTTCACGAAATGTGTAAAGACGAAGCAAGGCACGGTGCAGGATTTAAGGGCTTGCTGAACAGATATTTTAAATAAAAAATAATACAATAAGATATGAAAAAATACAATTCTCGGTTATGGGAGTTGTATTTTTTTATACTTTTGTTGGTTTTAGCGTGTGTTTAGTTTTGGCGGGAAAAAGATATAGAAAAACAATAAAGTACTTTACAAATAATGGTAAGAATTGTTACTATACGATATAGTAAATTAAAATGAACTGAAAGGAGTTATATATGGTTGTAAAAATTAGAAAACCAGATAATGTGGACTATAATGAAGTAAAAAAAATGCTACAAAAATTACATGATTTACATAGTACTTATAGACCTGATATTTATGCAGATAAAGAGATTAAGTTTTCTATACATGATTTTAATACACTAATAGAAGAAGAGACATCAATTATTTTACTTGCCGAGACTGAGGATAACGTGGTAGGCCATTGGCATGGCAACAATAAAAAAACCTTCTTCGAATCCTATATTATTACCTCATAATACTGCATATATTGATGATATTTATGTTGATCCAGAACATAGAGGTAAGGGCATTGGAAAAATGCTTTTTAAGTATATTGAAGAAATGTTAATTTCAAAAGATGCTGAGAGGATTGATTTAACGGTTTGGTCTTTTAACGAAGATGCGATGTTATTCTATGAAAGTTTGGGAATGAAACCTCATAGGATAATTATGGAGAAAAAAGTATAGGAATATAGATATATTTTTCTACATAGATAAGCCTCGATTGGGATAGAAATCAGGATGTCGAAGCTGGTAACTTGACAGCAACATACACCGTTAACTTTTTAAGTAATATAGTTATGTATAATACATTTTATAAGACATGGAAAAAAGACGTCAGATGTAAATTCGACCCCAAAACGTATACAGGTAAGTTTACATTTTTAATTAGAGAATAAATTTACCAATGAATAAGAAAAGTGTATATAGTGTTTTTATAAATAAATAATACTTCAGAAGTTAGATCTTGATTAAAATTTCATGGAGTTTCGACAGGCTTCATACAGTAGAAATGTATGAAGCCTTATAATAAATTAAGTATACTAATAGGAGGATACTTTTATGGAGAAGAAATACAAAAAGGCTCTTATAAAGTTTTATATTTATTTAGCACTAGCTATCCTTTGGACATTAAGTATACCCGTTTGTGCATATTTTTTTCATGGCAAATTTGAAGAATTGGGCTTACTTGGTAAGAGTGTAGTGATAGCAATTATATTATATGCAGTTGCAATTGTGATTAGCTTTACTAAATATGTTTCAACAAAAGAATTTCAAGATTATGAAGCATATTTAAGAAAATTAAAAGATGAAAAAATGAAAATAAAAGATGATCTAAATAAAAAAGCTTTTTATGAAAAAAGAGTATTTTATTACATTACAATTCCCATATTAATAATATGGTGGTATTGTTCAACCTTTTGGGGAGATAATGATATACGAAGCAATTGCTATATGTTTGTATTTTTTATTTTATTGGCTATATTTTCAATTTTTATAGTTACTTGTATAGTTCTCTGGCAAATGAAAAAGGATACACGAAAATAAATTGGACGTTACATATAAAAACTAAACATAGTAATTTTCAAAAAATCCAACTTACAACTACTAAATGTATTGAAATCAGATAAGTAAAACAAACTTGGCGAGATTCAGTATATGACGAACATTTTGGATTACAAAATAATAATGTGGTGGGATAATATTTTTTGTGGGAAATCCGTGGGAAATTCATAACACTTTTAGAAAGATAACAGTTGAAACGCTGAATTTACTTGACTTACAAATTCGAAGTTTCATGTAGAAGCAAGACATGGTGCAGGATTTAAGGGCTTGCTGAACAGATATTTTAAATAAAAAATAATACAATAAGATATGAAAAAATACAATTCTCAGTTAGGGGGTTGTATTTTTTTGTACTTTTGTTTGTTTTAGCGTGTATTTATTTTTGGTGGGAATTATAACTGTGACTTCCCACGATACTTGAAGTATCCCACAAAATCCTGTATATGCTGTAACCACACGTGTTTGGAGTTGATTTGCTTAATTTGGTTGTGGTATACTTAAAAGAATTTGATGGCATTTTATACGGTAAATTAAAAAAACTAGAGTTAGAGAATGTCATTTATACAAGGTATGCAGATGATATTTGTATATCATTTAAGGACAATGATTGCAACCATGAAAAAGAAAGAGAAATAATTAAATTAACTAGTTGTTTATTAAAAAAAATAGATTGAAGTTAAACTTAGAAAAGACTAGAAGCTTTAATATTAAAACTACAAACCATGTTAAAATTACAGGGGTTAACATTGTAAAATCAGCTGATGATTACAGAACTTTAACTGTTGGTAAAAAAATTAAAAATGCTCTTTTTGGGGATGCAGTAAATTTGTATAAGAAATCTAATAGACCAGGTGATGAAATTGATAGAATAAAAGGTTTGCAATCATTTGTTTTATCAGTTGAAAAAAATGGGTATGAGGATTGTTATTCTAATAATATGATGGCTGAGAAGCTAGGATTTAGTTCTTTAAAAGAGCTTATAGACAAATTATCAAATAAATAACTTACAAAACAAAAATAACTGATGGGGTGTTTATAAGCCTTTATATAGAAATAGGTATCAAGGCACGGAGCAGGGTTTAAGGGATTGTTAGAAAGATATTTCAAGTAAAAATTAATACATAATGATTTGATGAAATACAATTCTCAATATTGCTGAAACGTTGAATAATAAGGATTACAGCTGTTGTTCACGAACCTGATTTTGGGGGCTGTATTTTTTGATTTAATTTTTTTAATTGCCAAAAAAATATAAAAAGTGATAAAATATACATCTATTAAATAATGGGTAGGTGTTCATATGAATTGGGGTTTAATTTTATCAATTGCTGCTTTAGTGTTAGCAATTCCGCTTGCGATTATTGCGAATATAATCACACCCAAAATTAGTGATTGGGTTGGAAGGCGAAACAAAGAAAACGCTGAAAAGCGAATATCAGACTTAAAACATCAGCAAAAAATCATAAGTGAATATAGGAAAGATTCAAATAAACTGTTAGCATTTGGTATAATATCGATTTTAAGAGTACTAATGATAATGGTAATAGTCTCTATTACAAATTCAATGTTTTCGATTATTTCAATAAAGTTAATTGTTTCACTACTGGATTTTGTTTTATACTTTATTGCATCTGTTTATGTTTTAAAAGATATGGAAACTGCGAAAAACATCCTTTGTTTTGAAGGATTTAATGATAAAATTGAATCAAGACTTAAAGAAATAAATGATAAGGTGAGTGGTAAAAGTCTAAAAAAAGATTCTCATAATAAAGAATCACAAAATAAAAGTGATTATATAAAATGTGATAATAGTAACAAAAAAGAATTTTTTATTTTTTATGCAAGTGCTGAAAATAGCAAATATAAAAATATATGGGATGAATTATCTGAAGGTTCATACACTAAGGAATATCTTCAAACAAAACTTTCTCAAGACTCAATAAATAGGTTAATACAATTAAAAAAACAAGGAAATTTAAGTGAAGTCGATGTACTGGGGTTATATTATAAATGTAGTAATTCTTATACATCTTGGATAATAAAACTTTTAGATTTTGAAGTAGTGCAAGATAAGGTGAATTTCTCATTTAAGAAAATTAAGAATACGAATATAGTAAGTAACGCTATCTTAAAAAAGTTAAACAACATGTATTCATATCATAACCAAGGCCCTCAATTAATTGTGAGAATTGAGGAAGATTTAAATGAAATGATACAAGCTTGGGGGTAATTGGAGTAAAATAAAAGAGTTTTTAAGATATCATATGGGTATAAACACAATTAAAATACAGTAGAAGTTTAAGATTATACTGTTGTGGGAAAAGAACTTTTGTGGGAAATCGGTGGGAAATTCAACAAAATTAGTTCACAAATTAGATCTTTTCCCACAAATGGGGTGTAGATATTCTTTGAGTAATGAAAAAGCTGATTTTAACGGTGAAACGGGGCGATAAAATGAAATGGAAAATTCAGTGTAGTCAGGGTAAAGCCAAACGGGCAAAGCACTGATTTAAAAAAGGATTGCTAACATACTATAGTTTCACCAAAGAGCAGTAAATATAAAATTAAGAACACATGGAAATTTATATGCTTACATTGATGGGTCATACTTAACTTGGCTTGATAAGGTCAACGGCTGTATAGGAATATATAATAGTATACTTGCATATTTAAGGGCTTGCCGGAGATGTTTTTTAAATAGAAATTAATACAATAAGATATAAAAAAATACAATTCTCATTTGATGGGGTTGTAATTTTTATGTGTAAGCAGTAAACCTTGCATACCTTTGTTTCATTTCCATTGACTAACTTTATCAACAAAGCAAAAGGATTTCACAGGAACAGAGCGTAGAACATTAATTTACAATTAATACAAATATTTACAATTTGATAATAGTAATATACAATAATTATAAGGACAGGCTTAGTTATATCTTAATAAAAGCCTGAATTACAAGTTTAAATTACAAAAACCAACAGTGACAAGTAAGGGGAGGGGTATATTTGAAAAAGAAATCTTTTTTAATAGTTTTGGCAATAAGCTTGATATTTACTATCAATGTTGCTTATGCGGAAGTCTTACAAGGGCCGGTTTGGGAAAATGCAGAAGTAACAAATCTTGGGACGATAGGTTATGGTTCAACAGCTGCCAATGCTATGAACAATTTTGGTCAGGTTGTGGGTTTTGCGACAATAGATTCAGCTAATATAAAGTATCATCCCTTTTTATGGGAGAATGGTCAATTGCGTGATATGGCCGATGTCGCAGGTGAATTTAGTATGTTTATGGATATAAATAATAATGGTCAGATCATGGGAACTGACAGAAATTCACGGGTATTTTTATTAGAAAATGACCAAATGACAGATTTAGGAAATCTGGGAGCTTTGAGTGCATCTCCTAATGCTCTGAACGATAATGGTCAGATAGTAGGTTCAGCTAAGTTTTCAGT
>JAEZKE010000027.1 GCA_023436175.1 Methanobacteriota archaeon | reverse complement strand
CTGTAAAAAACAGATCATTGAAGACCTGAAAAACGAAGGATACCTCAAAAAACAGGAAAAAGTAGACCAGAACGTTGGAGTATGCTGGAGATGTAAAACTCCAATAGAAATACTTGTAAAAAATCAGAGGTTTGTAGCAGTAAAAGACCTCATACCAGAAGTAAGAGAAGCCAGTGCCGAAATGAAATGGACTCCAAAACACATGGAAACACGTCTTTTAAACTGGACAGGTTCAATGGACTGGGACTGGTGCATATCCCGTCAAAGGATATTTGCAACTCCTGTTCCAGTATGGTACTGCAGCAAGTGTGGTAAAGTGCACCTTGCAACTCCAGATATGCTTCCAGTAGACCCAACACAAGATAAACTAGAAGGAAAATGTGAATGTGGTAACGATGAATTCATCGGAGAAACGGACGTGCTTGATACATGGATGGACAGTTCAATAAGTCCTCTTTCCATCACAGGCTGGCCTAACGAGGACTTTAAAAAATATTACCCAGCATCACTACGGCCTCAGGGACACGATATTATAAGGACATGGGCATTCTATACAATACTCCGGTGTAAAGCACTTACAGGGGAAAAACCATTTGGTGAAATAGTTGTAAACGGAATGGTATCTGGTGAAGACGGCCATAAGATGAGTAAATCAAGGGGCAACACAATATCACCAGAAGAAGTACTGGAAGAATACGGTGCAGATGCACTCAGGCTGTGGGCTACAAACAGTGTCCCAGGTTCTGATGTTCCTTTTGCATGGAAAGATGTAAAATATGGATACAAATTCCTTAGAAAATTCTGGAATGCATTTAGATTTATAAACATGCACATACAGGGCTTTAAACTGAGCGTAAGTGAAGAAGAAATCCAGAAGAATTTAGACCCTATGGACAAATGGATATTATCAAAATTAAACCGGCTGCTTGCTGATGTAGTGGGTTCAATAGAGTCATATAATTTTGCTAATGTCGTAAACAGTATTCAAGCCTTTATCTGGCATGATTTCTGCGATGAATACATTGAAGCTGTAAAATACAGGCTTTACAATGATTCTTCCGAACTCCGCATGTCAAAAGAAGCTGCCCAGTATACACTTCAAACTGTCATATCAACCTCATTAATTATGCTGGCTCCGCTGACTCCTCACTTTGCAGATGAAATTTACCAGTATATTTCGGATACTGGCATAAGCATTCATAAAACTCTATGGCCAGAGGTAAACTTTGAATTAATTGATGATACGGCAGAAGAAACTGGAAAAATTGGAGTGGAACTTATAGGAGAAATCAGGAGATTCAAGGCATCCAAGAAATTGCCTTTAAATGCAAAGATTAAAACTCTAAACATATACACCCCTGATTCTACTTTAATTGGCCAGATAGAAAGCTTGGACGAAGATATAAAAGGTACCATGAGAGTAGAAAGTTTAGGTGTAATGACAGGAAAACCAGATATCAAAGAAAAAGTGGTTGAAATTACCCCTGTTATGGCAAAAATAGGCCCTGAATTTAAAGGGGATGCCCCAAAGATTGTAAAGTATTTGCAGTCTGAGGATATGGATAAAATTGTTGCCACCCTTGATGAGGAAGGGGAGATCACAATCGAAGGCAACAAATTGACATGGGACTATATTGAAGCCAAGAAAGTGGCAGTTGGTAAGACTGGTGAAAAGGTAGAAGTAATTCATGCAGCTAATTTAGACGCAATCTTAGAGATAATTGTTTAAATCGTGCAAAAAAAATTGTGTGATCCAATGGAACTGGAAATTCAAAAAACAGATAACGTTAAAGGGGTTATCAAAGCTCCCCCTTCCAAAAGTTACACCCACAGGGCTATTATAATCTCATCGCTTGCAGAGGGTAGATCTACACTCAATGACCCTCTCTACTCTGAAGATACACTTGCATCTTTAAATGCATGCAGAGCACTAGGATGCAACATTAAACAGGAAGATGACAGATGTATCGTTAATGGTACTGGAGGAATTTTAGAAACACCAGAAGACGTTGTAGACCTTAAAAATTCAGGGACAACACTTAGAATAATGACCAGTGTTTCAGCTCTTGCTTCAAATTATACTGTTTTAACTGGTGACAGCTCCCTTAGAACAAGACCAATGCAGGATTTGTTAGATGCACTCAAAGGCCTTGGAATTACAGCTTTTTCATCTCGTGGGAATGGAAAACCTCCCATATGTATTAAAGGAGGGTTTAAAGGAGGTAAAACAAGTATAAAGGGTGATATAAGTTCTCAATTTATTTCTTCACTCCTTATTGCATCTCCCTATGCTGAAAATCCAGTTGATATCAACGTGAAGGGAGATTTCATCTCCAAACCATATGTTGATATGACCACAGATATTATGGAAAAATTCGGCGTCATTTTGGATTATAACAAAGAAAAAGGTTCATTCCATATAGACCCCCAAACCTACAAAGGCAGAAATTATACAATTGAAGGAGACTACTCTTCAGTTTCTTATATAATAGGGGCTGCTGCAGCGCTCGATGGCGAAGTTACAGTTAGAAATATTTTCAAAGACTCAAAACAGGGCGATAAGCAAATATTAAACATCGTCAGGGATATGGGTGCTGAAGTTAAAGTTAAGAAAGATGAAGTTACAATAGTTGGACAGGGAGAACTTCATGGTACACAGGTAAATTTAGAAAATTCACCCGACTTGCTGCCTACAGTTGCAGCACTCGGGGCCATATCAAAAGGCATTACAGAGATTGTAAATGTTGAACACGCCCGTTTTAAGGAAACAGACAGAATTCATACCTGTGCTCTTGAACTTTCAAAACTTGGCGTAAAGGTTACAGAAAAAAAAGATGGACTTGTAATTAAAGGGGGAGCTAAAGGAGGAACTGTTAAATCGCATGGAGACCACCGCCTTGTAATGGCACTTTCACTTATTGGATTAAAAACTGGCGGTATAACCATAGAAAATGCATCAGTCTATGATGTATCTTTTCCTAATTTCCCAGAAGCTATGAAACAACTTGGATGTAATATAAAAATAAGATATAGCCCATAATCTTCATGTAGTATAGTGAATAAATCATTACGCACCAGTTTAAACATTTTAAGTGCTTAAAATTAAAAAAATAATTAATTTATTTAATTTCAAATTTAATAATTTATTTCATTCGCTAAAAACTGGATACCTGATAGATATGACAAGAAAGAAAGAAACCAAGATTGTAATCCTTGGATCGGTTGATTCAGGGAAAACAACTACTTTAGAAACTCTTTTAAACAGAAGAAATGAGAAAGTAACAAAAATTGAGTTTAAAGGAACAACGGTTGCACTTGATTATGGAAACACAACAATTAATGGTGAAAAAATCCATATTTTTGCAACTCCAGGACAGGAAAGATTTAAATTCATGCGTGATATACTTTCAAACGGATTAAGCGGTGCTATTATAGTTATTGATAATTCTAAAGGAGTTACAGCTACAGATATGAAAATAATGGAAGATTTAGATTCAACTAATGTCCCATATATCATATTTTCCAATAAACAGGATATAGCTCCAGGAGATCTTGAATCAGAATATATAAAACAGAGTATACCCATTATCCCAACCACTGCAACAACAGGAAAAGGCGTGCAGGAAGGATTAGAAGCCCTCCTAAAATTGGTATAAAGTTTAAATACTTTTAATTTTATTTTTGATAATATGTCTTCCATTATTTTAGGCCCATCAACAATTGCAAGTCAGTTCTGGTGTGAAATGGCAGTTGATTTAAGGCGTCAGTATGGAGAAGTTCAAACACCAGAGAAAGAAAAAGGCAGTGAAATTCATAAAGACAGATTTCTTGAGGTCCTTGAAGAAATAGTGGTTGAAATAAAGACACCTGCCGATAAACTTCATTCTAATGTTCATAACATGAATGTAGAGCTTGATCTATACCAGAAAGAAGGTTTAACCCGGGAATTACCTATTTTATCCAAATTTGGAAATGCATTGATAAAGGGCATTATTGATGAGATTAAACTTGTAAATGAGGTTGAAGGCCTAAAAACACGTAAAAAAACTCAAATAATTGAGATGAAAACCCGAAAAAGCCAGAATCCCCCATCTGCCCAACAAATAATTAAGGATAAGATGCAGGGAATGATCTACTGGTACGTGCTTAATGCAATGGTGAATGGAAAGACTGAAATAGGAGATTTCTGGTCTGCTTATGGCGTTGATTTAATAGAACCTGATTTTAATGAAATCATTTTAAGTGAAGAGTATATGGAAAGTCTTGGAATTCCTAAAAATGAGCAAAAAGAAGTTGGTACCCTTCTGGGGGTTGGAAAACTTATAAATGAAGTTATCAATAAATTTAAGGAACTTCCTGAACTATCTAAAACCATTGAAATTATTTATATAAATCAAAAAACGCTTACAGAAGTTCACAGAGAAAAATACAGGTTTGATGAAAGGTTTTTTACCCGTGGAATGAAATGGGCACTTGAGTACTGGTCTGGAAAAAGAAGCCCAACAGCTGTCGGAGAGGCAAACAACTGGAAATGCAACTTCTGCGGTTACTACACACTCTGCCCAGCTATCCATAAGAAATGGAAACAAGGTGATTAAAATTCAAACTCAAGAAAAGATCAAAGAAATAATGGACAGACTTCATAAATACGTTAAAAAACCTGTTGGAAATCCAAACCCATTTAGAGTACTGATCACAACAATTTTATCCCAGAGAACCAGGGATGAAAACACAGATGAAGCTGCAGCTACCCTATTTGCCATCTATAAAACACCAGAGGCAATTGCAAATGCCCCTACTGAAGAAATAGAAAAATTAATCAAAAAAGCAGGCTTTTTCAGGGTTAAAGCTAAACGGGTGAAAGAAGTTTCAAGGATAATTCATGAAGATTACAGTGATATTGTCCCAGATAATATAAACGAATTATTAGCACTTCCAGGAGTTGGAAGAAAAACAGCGAACTGCGTTTTAGTTTATGGATTTAGATTAAATGCAATTCCTGTAGATGTACATGTACATCGAATATCAAACAGATTGGGACTTGTAAAAACAAAGTCGCCTGAGGAAACTGAATTAGAACTCATGAAAATTGTCCCTGAGGGTTACTGGCTTGATTTAAATGAGAGTTTTGTGAGGTTTGGACAGGATATATGCAGGCCCATTGGTCCAAAGCATGAAGTGTGTCCTATTAATGATTTGTGTGATTTTTATAAGGATATGAAGGGAGAATCTTCTTAAAATTAAATAAATTTATGCTCCTTTGTAAAGTCATAATATTATCTATTAAAATTACTTTTTAGAAGTTATTTCCATTATTTTTAACAATCAAAGCACCTTTACATATTTTTCTTGTATTAACAATAGTATCATTCCACTAATAATTATTCTATTTCGTGCATTCCATGTTATTATATATAAAAATAGACTTTTAGCAACTTTAAAAATACAAATATCTTCTTAAAGTTCATTTTTAGAAATTGTTAAATAATATCAGACATATAATTATTAATACTTTTATTAGCAAAATTATTAATATTTATGGGATGATATGTTTGGTAAACATGATGTACATTGGTTCATTTGCTTTAATTATTCTTACTTTAGCAGGAGTTTTAAGTTCAGTTAATATAAATAGTTTTTTTGCTGAAAATAACTCTAATGAAAATGGTTCGCAGACAATTGACCCCCAAAATGATATAAAAATTTTAAATGATCAGATGATAAAAAATGAGTCCGGCAATTATATAATCAGAGGCCAGGCACAAAATACAGGCCAATATAAATTGAGATATGTTTCCATAGCTGTTAATTTCTATGATAAAAGAGGTCATTTGTTGTATTCCAGTTTTGATGCTAAAAGCTACATTAATCCTGGTGAAACATGGAATTTTGAAGTTCCAAATAGAAAAGTAGTAACTCCATACTCATATAGCGTAAAAATTGGGCCAGCTGTACTTAAATAAGGGATTAGTTACTTCTTTTGGAGAAAGTAAATGCCCAAATTGAAAGATGATCACAATATTTTTGCAGGGCAGGATATACATCGGACAGAATCATGGCAGATGGAGTATTTACCATTGCAATGACTATTTTAGTACTTGAACTTACCATTCCAGTTTTAGGAACAGTTTATACTGAATGGGATCTGTGGCTTGTTTTACTGTCAATTACACCCCGATTACTGCTTTATTTTATGAGTTTTATGATCCTTGAAATTTTCTGGACTGGCCATTCACTACAGTACACTTATATCACACGAAGTGACCGGCACCTAAACTGGTTATCTCTTTTTTTACTCATGGTAATTACTTTAATACCATTTTAAACGGCTTTTCTTGGAGAATACATCACATAAACTTGCAATAGGTGTTTGCTGGTTTAACATATTGCTTTTTGGTGTGGCTACCTATGCTCACTGGCAGTATGCCTGTAAAAATGGTTATATTTCACATGAAATTTCTGATTTTGAAAAAGTAGATAAATCAATTTGAAATAGGATTATCACTGCACAGATATTTTACGCGTTAGCCGCTATTTTGTGCTTTATAAGCACTTACCTGACCATAGGAGTTATTCTTGCAATTCAGCTTAACTATGCACTGGCACCGTGCTTCAGGCATAAACCTAAAAAAAAGTCAGATAACCAAAACTGCACATTTTAAAAATTATATTTCTTCAGCAAGTTCTTTAATTCCTTTTTGAAATTTAGGAGGGACATATATAACAGGCTGTTTAATTGAAATAGCTTTATCTCTCAAACCCTTATCTGCAGTAAAAAGAATTGATTCTGTGGCAACTGCAACTTCTAAAATTATATCATCTTCCGTATCTATAAGTTTTTTTTTATTTACAGGTAAATCTACCCCATAATTACAATACAAGATGTCTATTTTCCGTTCTGCTTCTAATTCCTTTAACTTCCCTATTTCATTGTAAAATCCTGCTTTTAATTTACCTTCACATAAAACTGATACTATTTCTTCCACAAAATCAGGGACTAATATTTCAAACCCATCTAAAAAGCCAAGTTCTACCACTCTTGAGAGTGTATGAGAAATTAAAACACATATGTCCGGCAGAATTCTAATAATTTAGATCAGCTCCATTAAATTTTATTTTACTTTATCCTATTTCGTTTAAGCTGAAATTTGATTTAATCTATTTTTTACACTCACGGAATGATTGGTGCTTGCAAAATTGAATTTTAGAAAAAAGCTTGCGTTTTTCTAACTCATGAAACATTTGAAAATCTACGATTTTCGAACGCTGTTGTTTCAAGTTTACGAAACTATTGAAAATTTTTGATTTTCAATGTTTATGAAACTTTCAGTTTCATAACCGAAAAATCTCGATTTTTTGCATGCAGCGAAATGAAGCTTACAAATCTACGATTTATGCTTCAAAAACCTGGGGTTTTTGAAAGTTTCGCATGCCTCATTTCGTATATTTCCACAAAATTCAGAGGATTTTGTGACACGAAAATCAATGATTTTTTAATGTGTTTGTAGTTTCAAAGTTCTTTGAACTTTAGAAAATATTACATATTTTCTAATTCCCAAAAAATTCTTAATTTTTTGAGGACTTTGAGGATTTTCTTGGGTTTTACTATTTACCCCAATTTTAATCAATTTAACTGTTATATTTTATTATTATCTATGATTTTTAAATAATAATTACTATTAAAATATTAATACTATTAACTATATAATTAATACCATAATTATAAAAGGTATGATTAATTTGCGAAGCATAACATTTCTCTGTTCAATTGGAATAAGTCTAATTATTGTAATCAGTGTTTTAGGGTTTACTCATTTAATTATAAATCCAAATGTAAATACAGACCAAAACAATATACGTTTAGCTCTGCAGAACGAAAATCCTTCCAGCGGAAGTATCAAAATTCTAAATCAACATATGGAAAAAACATCATCAGGTGAGTGGGTAGTTAAAGGACAGGCACAAAATGTCGGGTCTGGCCAGCTTCGATATGCCTCAATTAATGTCAATTTTTATAAAAATGGGGATATAGTATATTCAAGCTTCGCCAGTTTAAGCAGTGTTGCACCTGGTGAAATCAAAACCTTCAAAGTTGTATACCCTATTCAAAATAACTCACCAGATTCGTACGATGTCTCTTTAGGGTCTTCATGGTAATCGTCAACTTTAAATCAAAATACAGTTTGTATTTAAAATAATGCACCTATTAACAATTTAAATCATAGAAAAAGAAAATTAAAGATATTTTAACTAAATTTTAAGTCTAATACCTGCAATATTAAAATAAACAACACCATTACTTTTTTAATAAGATAAATGATGGACCAAATACAATAGATTAAGTAATATAAAAATATATAATATTATTAATTATATTAAAGGAGATGAAACTGTGGTTGACATCAGTAATTTTCCAGTAGAGTTAAGATGGAAAATTGCGGCCCAATCTGCAAGCGCACTGTTATTAACTCATGAAAAGGTATATAAAGATATTTTAGGCCAGGATTATAAGAAAATTCAACCGCTAATTGATACTATTAATTACATATCATGGATTCAAGATGGAAAAAATGCAAGTATCCTGTCGAACTATTTAGGACTTCCAGTTAAAACTGCAGAAGAAATCAATAAAGCTCATGAATTAATCTTAGTAATTTTATATGGACCCGAGATAAAATATAAAGTAGTTGATACTGATATAAATCATGTAAAAAGCCAAATAATCAGCTGCCCATTTTTGAATAGAGCTAAAGAGCTTGACTTAGAAAGTAAAAGTCTTTTTGAAAATTGTAAAGCCTATAACAAAACTTTTGTTGACAATTTAAACCCCAAATATAAAAAAAGATTTACCAAAGCGATGTGTTTGGGTGATGAATACTGTGAAACCCGTACTGAATTAAAGAATAGTAAATAAAAAAGAAACTGTTTAAAAACAAAAAGCCTCTTTTCTATCATTTACCAAGGGCAGCGACTTCTTCTGCAAATGCCCCTAAAACTTTTTTGGATAATCCTTCAACATACTTAAGCGATCCAGCACATTCGTGGCCACCACCGTCTATTCCAGCTTCAGGAATCTCTTCTGCAAGTTTTGTAACGATGTTGTTTAAATTAAATCCGAACCTTTCATTTACCGCATCTGTTGCCCTTATAACTCCAAAATCAGGGCCGAATGAAAGAGTTATAATTGGATTCTCTTCTCCATATTTTTTAACTATTGTATCATGTACATAACCTGTGGTTTTACCTGGAGCAGGATATGTGAATTTGTGGGCAAATTTTTCAACATCTAAAACGTTGAATATTACTCCATTAGGGAGTTTCTGAGTTTTAAGATTTGGAAGCGCAGCTCTTAACTGGTTTTTGATTCTCTTTTGAGATTCATTGTAAAGCGCTCCAATGAGTTTTACATGTTTATCATAGTTTCCAAGACCTAAAATTGTATCGATAATACCTCTACCATTCATAAATCTCAGATAAAATGCTTCAAAGTCCACACAGGTTGCAATTTTATCAAGATCTTCCCTTGTGTAACCCTTTTCTCCAGCAAGCTCTATGTATTTTTGAGCTTCTTCAGAATTTGCATGATCTCCAACTGCAGCGATACCTGGTAAATGTATTAAACTTTCTTTAACTTCAGGATTTATCATTTTTGCCACTTCATATGCAAGTGCTCCTGCAGTTATCTCTGAATTTCCGCCAACAAGATAAGGATTTACATGCACATCCACATAGTCATCAACAGCTACCCTTTCATTTTCTACTTCACCAGGATAGTGGTGGTCAACAACCACAATTTCAATATCATAAATTTTAGCTTTTATAAGCGCCACTATATCTTCTTCAGTGGATCCATTATCTAAAAGAACTATTAAAGGTAGTTTTTGGCCATGTCTTTCTCTATCTTCTAATGAAAAAGATAAATCTTTCACTACATCTTCAATTTCGTAAAAAGGAGCTTTACTTGGAGCTCTCTTAAAGAAGTGCCATTCTGCATCACTACCTGGATTTATTTCTCTTATTAAAGGAATTACTGCCTTCTCAATTGCAACCCCGGCACATATTCCATCTGCATCTGCATGGTGTCTTACAAGAATGGATCTGCCATCAAAAATAGCTCTTCTTATTGCTTTGGCAGCACCAGCCATTCTTCCCCTTAGCTTATCTAAAACTTCACTTTCAATTAGGATTTCTGTTGTTTCTGGCTGGGCTTTTTTATCCATTGCCTCATCAATAAGCCTTCTTGCTTCAAGTGACTCTTTACCATGGAGTTTTTCGATGGATTCAGACTCTATCTGTATTTTACCGCTGTGAATAGAAACTTCACCAAGTACTTCAACGATATCTCCAATATTTATATGTGGATACACCCTTATTCCAGGCTCATCAAATGCTGCTACCCATGTAGTTGAAGTTTCATCAGAAATTGTAAAAATGGTTGGTCCTGAAGTCTGCTGAATTTGGATTACTTCACCGACTATTCTTACAGATTTTTTAACTGATTTTTTAGTGATTTCACCAATAGGTGTCCTTGCAATATTTTTTCTAAGTTTAACAAGCTCGTATTTTCCTTTGATATTTGATAATGTAAGGTCAACTTCTCCTTTGGCCTTTTTAATATCAATTACCTTTACAATAACCTCATCACCAACATCATGCCCTAACATTCGTCCCCTAACTAAACCATAACCCTTTTTTGAGAGGCTCACAAATATTCCCCAATCTTCAACTCGTGTAACTTTTCCTTTATAATTGGAGCCAAGTTCAAGATCATTTATATCGCATGAAGGGTGCAAGTCATATACTTTCTCTTTAACTTCACAGTCTTTGCAGTAATCACCAGATTCTATTTTTTTACCGCACTTTTTACAGAGATTAATTTCACCTTTACCTCCACATTCCTCGCATGTTTCTGTTACTTCCACTTCTCCTTTACCTTTACAAATATCACATGGGACTTCATGTTCTTCATCTAAATCAAATCGTTCCATTGCCCCTTTTGAAATACCTTTAACATGCTTTTTAACGTCTACTTGACTTTTAACGCCGCTTCCATGGCAGCTTTCACAAATTTTGTAACTTAAGACTTTATGTCCTTTGCCTTTACATTCTAAACAAGTTTTAATCATAAAATACCTCAAATTAATTTTGTGGTTGAAAATTATGATAGCATGCAAAATTCAGAGCCTGCAAATCTTAAAAAATCGAAGATTTTTCATGTTTACGAAGCATTAGTTTCGTAACCGCAAAAACTTCGTTTTTGCATGTAGAAAAATGCAAAGCATTTTTCTAACTTTGATTTGCTGCCGTAGGAAACTTCGTTTCCTTCAACGTCAAAATTTTCAATTTTGACAGTTTCGAGGGCTCCAAAATTCTATGAATTTTGAGGGATTTTTGCTGTATCAAAACCTTTGATAATGTTTTTAAACCACAAAATAAAAATTGTTAAATTGAAATCTTTTAAATTTTGAATGATCATCTAATAAATATTATTAAATTTAAATCGTTATTTACTAATTTATCATTCCCCTTTAAATACATTCATATCCATTTTTAATGCAGTTAATTACATGCTTTAATTGCAGTACATGTTATGCTGTATTAGCTCTAATAAAATATATTAATTCATATAAAATAATAAATCAATATTTATGTTATAAGCAAGACTATTTAAATTTAGATGGATTTTGTTTTACTAAATTATCATTTGCTGTTTCATACTTGGTTGATCTGTCCATATAACTATTTGCAAGTGTTACATGAGAATTACCATTTGTACTATCCTTTTGTTTAAAGTAAGAAATAGCCTGTTGAAGTTCTGAGGTTGCATTAATCCTGGCATCTATTTCTCCCATAAGGTTCTGCATATATTCTGCAAATACGCCATCTTTAGAGTTTTGAGCGTAATTTAAAGCATTTTGAGCAGAAGTTTTTGCTGAATTAAATTCAGATAGTGCACTGTCAGCATTTGAACTTGCAGTATCAAGGGAATATTTATTTGAGTTAGTCACTGCAGTATTGTAGTAACTATCTCCATTTTTAAGATGATTACTTATAGTGGAAGAAAGTCCATTTATACTGCTTGCATCTGACTGAATACAGCCAGATATGGCCACTACAGCCATCATAGATATTACAAGTACCAATGGGAAAATTTTATTTTTCATATTTTTCACTTTTTAAGTTAATAGACATTTAATTTAAAACTTAAAAAATCTTACGTTTATTTAATTATGATATGTAAGATTTTTTACGTTCGGAAATTCTACGAATTTCCAAAACTTAAAAAATTTAACTGTTTTTTTATTTAAATATTAATTTAAATTTTTTATGTTCGAAAATGCAATTTGCATTTCCTCAACTTAAAAAATTTACTGTTGAGAACAGTTTATTTCAAGTTTGCTGATTTCATTTTATCTAAAATTAGATTACCTAATATACAAATTTTTCTAAATAAAATATATGTTAACCGTCCTATTTAAAAAACAAAAATTAATGGCGATTCGATAAGTTTATAGGTGACTTGATACCTCCATAGATAGTTTCAAGCTAAAATCATCATCATAAATTAAAAAAAAGAATTACAGGTAGTAAATAGATTTAATACCCTGTAATAATCAGTTAAAACATTAATTCTAGACTGATTTCCATAATCCATGAATACTGCAGTATTCCCTGGCATTGATTACATTTATATTTTCTAAATCAATTTCAAATTCAGCCTCTGGTTTGTCGCCGGGTTTAAGCATTTTTCTATAAATTCTACCATCTGCAGCTATTTCTATCCATTCTATAAAATGATTTTCTTCCATAGGATGTGGAATTGAACCTATTTTAACTTTAATCCCATTATCTGTTTTTTCAACTACGGGAACATGTTTTTCAGACCCGGAATCAGTGATTTTTTCTTCAAGTAACTGCATTTCCTGTCCGCAGCATACAAGTTTTCCTACACCTGAATGAAGGACATCAATGATATTTCCACAGATATTGCATCTGTAAACCTGATTTTGTTCTGTCATTTTTGATCTCTCTTTTAATATTCTTCACATTTAATTTCAAAGTATTTTGCCGGATGATCGCATGATGGACATTTTTCTGGAGGTTCTGTTCCAATATATACATGTCCACATTTTCTGCAGGTCCATTCTACTTCTTTATCTTTCTTGTAAAGGGTACCTGCTTCTATTTGTTCTAAAAATTTTCGATACCTTTCTTCGTGATGTACCTCTGCATACCCAATTGCAAATAGCCTGTCGCTTATGTCTATAAACCCCTCTTTTTCTGCAGTATTTGCAAATTCAGGATACATTTCAGAATTCTCGTAATGCTCCCCCGCTATTGCAGATTTAAGGTTTTCAACTGTTGTCCCATAAATAACAGGCGCAGCAGCAGATTCAACGACGATTTCTTCAAGAGGTTCTCCACTTTCTACTTTTAAACCCTGGATCATTTTCATTATCCATTTAGCATGTTCTCGTTCATTATCTGCAGTAATGAGGAAAATTTCAGCTAATTGTTCATACCCCTCTTTTTTTGCAACTTTAGAATATAATGTATATCTATTTCTTGCTTGACTTTCGCCAATAAAAGCCTTTGCTAAATTTTCCATTGTTTTTTGCATAGATATCACCTTATTTTATTTATAGGTTCTTTTTTATAAATTTTTATCGGATTAAAAAAATAATATCTTATATCAAATCATGTGATTTAAATCGCTTTATGTCTGAAATTTAAATTTTAATTTGGTTATAATACTCATTATTGATTAGTACGTGATTTAATTTATTTAATGAACTTACATTACTATAATTCTACTTTATTTAAATTATTTCAATTTAAATAAATTTAACTGACTATTTACTATTATTTTTAGCGGTTATTGTCCTTATTACCAGTTTAAAAACATTGAATATTAAAAATGCAGGCGCAAATATTAAAAGGATATAATATATATTTGCGAGCCATGCAGTTAAAAAATCAAATGTCAGCATCATATTATCATACTTATTTTGTCATTTGTAACAAATCAGTTTAATGGTTTCTTAAATTTTATATTAATAAAAAATTAAAAATTAATAATAATTATGATATTTATGGTGGTGAATGTTATGAAAAAAAGTGAGAATCTTGAAAATATGGGAGAATTAAAATCATTCTGGATTATAAATACTCCAGATACTAATTTCAATCCGTTAGAAAAAGGATTATCCGTTGATGTAGTAATTTTAGGCGCAGGCATTGTTGGAATTACATCTGCATTACTTTTAAAAGAAGCAGGATTAACTGTAGCGTTAATTGAGGCCGAAAGAGTCATTAAAGACGTAACTGCAAATACAACAGCAAAAGTCACTGCTGCTCACAATATCATATATTCTAATCTTGAATCTCACTTCGGTAAAGATGGATCACGTATTTACGGCGAAGCTAATCAAAAATCTATAGACAAAATTGAGTCTATTGTAAAAGAAAGGAAAATAGATTGTGATTTCAGGCGTCTTCCATGTTATATTTACAGCGAAAATCCAGATGAAAGAGACATGCTTAAAAAAGAAGCTAAAGCTGCAGCAGATGCTGGGCTCCAAGCCATATATACAGAAACTTCGCCACTGCCCTTTGATATAGCAGGAGCAGTCCAGTATGAAAATCAGGCCGAGTTTCACCCAAGGAAATATCTCCTTAATTTAATTGAAAGTATTCCTGGTAACGGCAGCTATATATTTGAGAATACAAGGGCACTTAATGTGAAAGAAGGAGCTATAAATGAAGTTATAACCGATAAAGGCTCAATTAAAGCAAAAAATGTAATAGTTGCCACTCATTTTCCAATTTATGACCCAAGTCATCTGTTTGCTAAAATGTATCCCAGCATGTCTTATGCAATCGGGGCATATTTAAACGAGCCATTTCCTAAAGGCATGTATGTGAGTACGCAGCCTACCATAACTTACCGTTCCGCACCATCAGATAAGGGGAATATCGTTATAGTAAGTGGAGCAAACCATAAAGTAGGACATGAACTTGATACAGTTGAATTTTACAAAAAATTAGAAAAACACACCCGTGATCACTTTGATGTTAAATCAGTTGATTACCACTGGTCCACACAGGATAATATCACCATAGATAACGTCCCATATATTGGTAAAATAGAATCTAAATCAAAAGGAGTTTATGTAGCAACTGGATTTATGAAATGGGGAATGACAAATGGAACGGTTGCAGCCATGATTATCTCTGATTTAATTTTGGGAAATGAAAACAAATGGAGTTCCTTCTTTGATCCATCTAGATCAATGCCTAAACTTGAATCTACAAAAGAATTCATTGGAACAAACATAGATGTTGCCAAAGAGCTATTATCAGGACGTCTTTCACGACCAAAATCAATGAAACCATCTGAGCTTGAAAATGGTGAAGGAAAAATATTAAAAGTAAATGGTAAAAAAGTAGCAGCTTATAAAGACAAAGATGGCAAAGTATATGCAGTATCATCTGCCTGTGTGCATTTAGGATGTCAGGTAGTCTGGAACAATGCCGAAAAAACATGGGATTGTCCATGCCATGGTTCACGTTACAGATATGACGGAAAAGTTATTCATGCACCGGCACTAGGAGATCTTCCAGAATACAGAGATTTAGAAAAATAGATTTTACTATCTATATCTACTTATTTTTAATGCTTAATCAAGATAATCCAATATTCATATATATTAAGACTTTATTTTAATTAATCTCTTTTTTAAGATAATATCAAAAGATATTTATCTATAAAGATAATAAAATGTTCTACCCGCTATTTAAAGGAGATTTTATGGAAAATAATAATAATGCTAAAATGTCAGCTTTACTCATTGCAACGCTTGCGTCCTTTGTTTCACCATTCATTGCGGCGGCGATTAATATTGCCCTTCCTGCAATTGGATCAGAGTTTCAAACAAATGCTATTTTATTAAGCTGGATACCTACATCATTTTTACTTGCATCTGCCATGTTTGCAGTTCCATTTGGAAGATTAGCAGACATATTCGGGATGAAACGTATTTTTACTTATGGAGTTATCATTTTTACCATCGCGTCATTTTTATGTGCAGTCGCATCTTCAACAATGTTTCTCCTTGCGTTTTTAGTCCTTCAGGGAGTTGGATCTGCAATGATATTTGTTACAAGTGTAGCAATTGTAACCCATGTATTTCCACCAAATGAACGTGGTAAAGCAATAGGGATAACAATTACCTCCGTATATGTGAGTTTATCACTTGGCCCGGTCTTAGGGGGAATAATGACTCAAGCTTTAGGCTGGAGAAGTCTCTTCCTTTTGATGATACCACTTGGTTTAGTAGTTCTTGCACTCACTTTCTGGAAATTAAAGGGAGAATGGGCTGTATGTAAGGGAGAAAAATTCGATTTAGCAGGTTCCGTGATTTACAGTATAGCGCTTTTCCTGATTATATATGGATTTTCATTACTTCCAAAAATGACAGGCATAATAGCAACTGTTTTGGGAATAATAGGAATAATAGCCTTTGTGATATTAGAATTAAAAACTGAAAGCCCTGTATTTGAAATTAAGCTGTTTAAAAATGCAACTTTCGCATTTTCTAATTTAGCCGCGCTGATCAGTTACAGCGCCACATTTGCAGTGGTTTTTCTCCTGAGCCTGTATTTACAGTATATAAAAGGATTAAGCCCTGGAAATGCCGGGCTGATTTTAATAGCTCAACCTGTTGTTATGGCTGTTCTAGCCCCTATTGCAGGCAGGCTTTCAGATAGATACAACCCGCGTTTAATCGCATCTATCGGCATGGCACTTACAACAATAGGGCTTCTGTTATTCGTCTTTTTAAACGCGAACACAAGTTACGAGTTTATAATAGCAGGCTTAATTATACTCGGTGCAGGTTTTGGATTATTTTCATCTCCAAATACCAATGCAATTATGGGGTCTGTTGAGAAACGGTTTTATGGGGTAGCATCTGCATCGGTTGGGACAATGAGGTTAATTGGACAGACGCTGAGTATGGGAACTGTTTTGATTATTTTTGCCCTGTATATAGGAAATGTTCAGATCATGCCTTCTGAGTATCCTGCTCTTCTGTTGAGTGTTCAGATTGCGTTTATTGTGTTTACAGTGCTGTGTTTCGCTGGTATTTTTGCTTCACTTGCTAAAAGTGGGGAAAGTAAATAGTAGCTCCAATACCGGAATAAACCCAAAATTTTACTTTATAAAAATTGGATAACTTTCATTAATTTCTTTTTTTAAATAAATAATTTAATAAAAGAATATTTCATGATATATTTATCTGAATTATTTTTTAATATAATTTAGAAAATTAAAACTTGAAAATTAGTAAATAATTGATTATTAAAGCTTACTTACAGAGATTTAGTATAATCAGTATTTTCTACTTCCCTGTAATTTGTGTACTTATTTACCTAAATAGGGTAAAATATAAGTAGTACAATCAACATTACAGAACAATTGATTAGATGTAAAAAGAGTGACTTCACAATGAAGAGTATAAAAGAAATTGCTGAAATTTTGAGTATGGATTTGTCTCAAAGAGAATTGGGAGATCCTTATTTCAATGATTCTGATTACAGGTCATGCCCATTAAATAAAGAATATTTTCATGAAATTAACTCAGCTGAAACTGATAGAAAGATTGCATTTGTGGATGGAGGAAACCAGGAACTGTTACCTTCTCCAGTTTATTCAGTACAATTAAATCGTGTTTATTTCAGCATATTTAAAAATAATAAGCGCGTCCCAATTAGATCAGGGATTCCTCAAAGAATAGAATTTCTTTCTTACACATACTCCCAGTTAGAAGGTCACGATATCAATTTTGAAACAAAAATAAGGCCTGTGAAAGATAAATTCGGCCGATATTTACCTGATGAAAGAGATCTTCAGGCAAATGCCCGTAAAGAAAATGTGGAAGCAGGAACACAAGTCGGGATGGATAGAATGGCATCTATGGCCCGGAGATTTGCCGAATGGAAAATTACGGGACATGTTATAGAGTCAGAACTAGAGCCAGGGGATATTATTGTAAGAGATGGATCATTACAAACTGGCCATCAACGAGAATATAAATATGAAGAGGACGTTTTTAGAAAAGCAATGGACCACGATGTAATTATCACAGGTTTATCTAAAACGTGCAGGTTAGCTACCGATACCCGAATTTCACTTATTGATTCTATTCAAAGGCTGGCAGACGATACCGAGATTAAATATGATAAATGGTGCTATTACCCAGTTGCATGGAGTAAAGATACTAACCGTGAGCATAAAGCTGTAATTATGGTTGTAAAATTAAATAAACATGCCCACACCGCATTTAGGTTTGAAATATTCAAAGAACAGGCTGAAAATATGAGTGATAAGGAAATATGTGAACTAGTTTCATGCATTGCAGATAATTCTAAAGATATTAAAGTGCCAGGTTATCCATATGGACTTATTGATGCAGATTTATGGGCCAGAGTTAAGAATGAAGAAATGGAAGGTTATAAAGCAAAATTATATTCTGAACTTTCAAGAATGGGGACTTGGAAACAGGTTAATCCACTAATTAAAATTGTAAATACACATGAAAAATTAGATGGGCAATAATTAGGAGGACTTAGATGAAGGAAAGAGGTCAAATTATAGGCGGTGGATTAAAGGATATTATCATTAGAGAAAAAAATGGTGAAAATTTAGAACTTGGTGAACTTTTAATCGTTGAAAATGCCTCAAAAACAGATGGAAGAAATTATACTATTCTCCAAGTTAAAGATATTGAATATAAAAGTCAAGCTCATCAGTCAACCCATGAACTGCTTTCAGGTATGAAATTAGAAGGCTATGATCCAGATCTTGAATTTATGGAACCTGAGTTAACCAACTATAATTTAGGGCGAGCTAAGTCATTGCTCTATGTCCAGGAAAAGATAACTGGTGGCGAAAAAAAATATATTACCAAAAGCCCTAAAAGATTACCTAATTTCTTCAGCCCCATCAAATCTATTGAAAATTCGGATTTAAAGTTCTTAGAACCAAAAAACATTGAGCATTCAATTTATTTGGGCGATATTAGAAGTGGATCAACTGTTAAAGGTGAAATTAAAGTTTATATAGACTTGATTAAATCACTTACACACCATATTTTAATACCAGCTACAACAGGTAGAGGGAAAAGTAATTTAGTCAAAGTAATGCTCTGGAGCATCTTAGATACAGAAGGAGCAGGAATTCTTGTTTTAGACCCTCACAACGAATATTATGGAGATAATATAAGAATAGGTTTACGTAACCACCCTAAAAAAGATGAAAAATTAGAATATTATTCTCCTGACTATAATAATGATAATGCGCTTAGTTTATCAATCAATGTGAAAAAAATACGGCCTTATCATTTTAGTGGAATAGGCGGTTTCTCACCAGCTCAAAGTGAAGCCATGAGAATGTTTTATAATCACTATGGTGAAAATTGGATTACAGCAATAGCCAAAGGAAAAGATAGAGAAGTTCTAAAGGAAATGGGAATTCATGAGTCCACTGCTGAAGTTTTAAAGAGAAGATTCGAGACTAAATTAGGCATATCATCAGCAGATGATGATACCTCTCCAGATAAAAAAAGATGTGTTTTTAAAAGTAATTTGTTTATTGGAGGAGATTCTGGACTTTCAACAGTTCAGGACATTATTGAATCACTAGAGAATGGAAAAATAGTGATTATTGATAGTTCAAAATTAAGTGATTTTGAAGAACTATTTATAGGAAGTATTATATCAAGCAATATTTTCAATAACTATAAAAATTATGATTCTGAAAAATTAAAAAATAAGCCAGTTATCAGTATTGTAATTGAAGAAGCACCAAGAGTTTTAGGTCAAGATACAATAGGTGGCGGAAATATTTACGGTACAATAGCTAGAGAAGGAAGAAAGTTCAAAATTGGTTTAATTGCAATTACTCAATTATCCAGTGTTATTCCAAGAGCAATTCTAGCTAACATGAATACTAAAATTATTTTAGGAAATGAAATGTCACCAGAGAGATCTGCAATAATTAATAGTGCATCCCAGGATTTATCAGATGATGAAAGGATTATTGCTAGCCTGGATAAAGGTGAAGCTATCGTTAGCAGTGTTTTCACCAGATTTGCTATTCCTATTTATACTCCTGAATTTAAAAAATATGTTAAAGAATATTTAGATGAAATACCTCAAGACAAGACAAAAGACCTTAAAACTATGGTAATAGGTTGATAATAATGTACAAATTTGCTCACATCGCTGACTGCCATTTAGGAGCTCAAAAATATTCTGAATTAAAAGAATTAGAAATTAAAGCTTTTAAAGAATGTTTAGATAAGTGTATAAAAGAAAAAGTTGATTTTATTATTATTGCCGGTGATTTATTTCATTCCAACCTTCCAGATATGGGAATTGTTAAGCAGGCAGTTGGAAAATTAAAGGAAGTTGCAGATAAAGGAATTCCAGTTTATATTAATTACGGCAGCCACGACTTCAGTCCTAATGAAACTTCAATTATCGATGTAATTACAGAAAGTGGTTTACTAAAAAAACTCTTCAATGCTTATATCGTTGAAAACAATCAGGGTGAAGAAAAGTTAAAACTGAAATTTATCACGGATAAAAAAACAGGGGCTAAATTAACAGGAATATCTGGACGGAAAATGGGAATAGATGATACCTATTACGATATGTTAGATAAAAAAAGTCTAGAAGAGGAAGATGGCTTTAAAATTTTTGTCTTTCACACATCCATCAAAAACTTGCTTCCAGATTTCTTATCTAAAATGGATGGAATTGACATAAAAAGACTGCCAAAAAAATTTGATTATTACGCAGGGGGACACATACACCAAAAGATCTGCGAAACCCAATTAGAGGGTTATAATATTATTACTTATCCAGGTCCACCTTTTGCAGGATATCCTCGAGATTTAGAAATGAGCGCTAAAGGCGAAAAAAGAGGGTTTTTCATTGTTGAATTTGATGAAAAAATTAAAAGCGTTAATTTCTGTGAAGATAAGAATTTTTACGAATTAAATCTAGCTAAATACGATTTTTTATCATTTAAGGCAGATGATAAAAACTCAAACCAGCTCTACGATGAAATTTTAGAAAAAATAAAGCAGCGCGATGTTAATGAAAAAATAGTTATCTTAAAGGTAAAAGGAGAACTATCTGGAGGTAAAACATCTGACATTAATTTCCAGGAAATAAAAAGAATTCTTAAAGAATCAGGAGCAGTTCACGTAAGTATTAACCACCATGGACTTGTTTCTAAGGAATTTACAAAAATCCGGGTTAAAGGAGAAACCACTGAAGAAATAGAAGAAAATCTACTTTTAGAAAATATCCGTAACATAGAAGTGGGGCAAGAAGAGCTGAATACAAAAGAAGGGGCTAAACTTGCTGTTAATCTTCTTAAAACACTTCGAAAAAGTCCTAAACCTAACGAAAAGAAATCAGATTATAAAAATAGGATTCTGAGTGAATCATTAGAAGTATTAGATTTGGAGAGTCAATAAATGATTTTCAAGACATTATCATTGAACAATATAAGGAGCTATAAAAATAATGAAGCTATAGAGTTCCCTATCGGAACATCTCTTTTTGAAGGAGATATTGGCTCTGGGAAGTCCACAATATTGATGGCAATTGAATTTGCTCTTTTTGGTCTTGGAAATCAGAAAGGTGATTCTCTGCTTCGTAAAGGATCAAAAAAAGGATCCGTGACTTTAGAATTTAATGTAGGCGAAGATAATTATTTAGTTCAACGGTCTTTAATACGGAAAGAAAACGACGGACCAGTTAGGCAGGAAAAAGGAATTCTAGGTACTAATGGAGTAAAACTTGATTTATCTCCTTCTGAAATCAAAGAAAAAATTTTAAAAATTCTTAATTTTAAGGAACCCCTTAATCCAAGAGCTCAAAGTGTTATATTTAGATATGCAGTTTATACTCCCCAAGAAGAGATGAAATATATACTTTCTCAAAAGCCGGATGAAAGGCTTCAAACTCTAAGAAAAGCTTTTGGCATAGAGGATTACAAAATCGCTGCTGAAAATGCAAACATTTTATCCAGATCAATTAAAGATAAGCTTATTGAACTGAAAACTGAAACAAAGGATTTAGATGACAGAAAACAAGAATTATTTGTTTTAAAAGGTAATTTAGAAGCAAACAAAACTAAAAATGCAAAATCTCAGGCGCGTGGGGAAGAACTAAAAATTTTACAGGAAAAGCAGAAGGAAACGCTTGAGAAGCTTCAAGAATCAGAATTAGAGCTTAAAAAGATACAGACTGAAATTCCTCATTTAAAAAGGCAGATTGAAGAAAAAGAAAAATTGAGTGTTCAATATCAAAATGAAATTAAAACCTGCGAAGAAGAGAACCAGCAGAAAATTATTCCTCAAATTGAAAATTTAGAAAAAATTGAATGTCCCACACTAGAAAGTGAGGAGAATCTGAGCAATAAACTGCTCTCTATTAAAAAGATTATCAAAGAACATAACAGTTTATCTTCTAATTTAGCTCTTCTAAATGACAGCAAACAATCCACAGAAAATGGACTTGGAGAAAATAAAGACAAAAGTTCAGAGGAACTTCTAAACGAAAAAGATGCTTTAATCCTTAAAATAAAAGAAAACTATGATGCATTCAAACTTGATAAGGAGCAAGTACAGAAAATTTCTGAGGATATATACAAGTTAGATGTTGAAAAATCAGAAATTGAGAAAAAATTGAATAATGTAGATGGCCTGGGAGATCTGTGCCCCATCTGTGGCAGCATATTAAATGAAGAGCATAAAAAGAATTTAAAGGATGAAAGCAACGAAAAGATCAATAAAATAAATTCAAGATCCAAAATATTAAGCCATGTAGAGTTAAAAGGAAAAAAACAGTTAGAATCAGAAGAAATAGAAATAAAAGCCCTTGAAGATAATTTAAATAACTTAAAATTACTGATAGAAAAAGTATCACGTTTAGATGATTTAAAAAATAAAATTAGTTCTATTTACATGAAACTAAATAGTTTTGATAATGATTTAAAATCAATAATAGAGGGTTCTATTGAATTTGATGAAACTGATAAATATATAACTTATTTTGAAACTCTGCTTGATAAACTCAAAGAATACAATAGAAGCCAGAAGGACTTAGAGAATATCAAATACCAATTTAAAAAGAATTTCGATAAAATAAAACAAAATAAAGATAACATCGACATTCTCAACACAGAAATTGACTTATCAAAACAGAATTTAGTTAAATTCCAGGAAAACCTAGAAGAATTAAAAAATGTACCCAATGAGATTGCTGAGATAAAATTCAATTACCAGAAAACGGAGGAAGAATTCCAGGAAGTCAAAGAAAAAATTGTTGAAACCAAAACCTTGATAGAAAAACTGCAAGAGGATACATCAAAAGTTAAAAATGAAATCAATGAAAAGGAAAGTCTCAAGAAACAGTTAAACAAGTTCAATGATTATCATATCTGGCTCAATGACTACTTGATTCCAACACTCAGCTTGATAGAAAAACATGTGATGCAAAAAAGGTACGAAGAGTTTAACGACGACTTCCAGAAATGGTTCAGTATTCTAATTGAAGATATTTCAAAAACAGCTAAAATAGATGAAGAATTCACACCAATTGTAGAACAGGATGGGTTTGAACAGGATATTAATTATTTAAGCGGTGGTGAAAAGACCAGTGTAGCATTAGCTTACCGTTTAGCTCTAAATAATATTGTTCAAAAAGTTTCTACGGGAATGGAGTCCAATTTATTGATATTAGATGAACCAACTGACGGGTTCAGCAGGGAACAGTTGTACAAAGTTAGAGATATTTTAAATGAACTGGACTGTCCACAAGTAATTATTGTATCTCATGAAAGAGAGCTCGGAAGCTTTGCTGATAATGTATTTAAAGTGGAAAAAATAGATGGAAATTCCTGTGTTACTTTAAGTGGATAATTTTTGTTTAATTTTAAATTTTATTCTATTCAAATTAATTATTTTAAGATATACTATCATAGCTTACCTATAATTTGTATTATTTCAATATTATATAATAAGAATAATTAACCTAATAATTTACATTATTAATCATTGTGAAATATATTTATATCATACAATGTACGTAACTTATCTGTTAAAATTGAGGAGATTGAAGGAAATGCGCAGCATTTCCTGAACCCAAAAAAATAGAAAATTTTTTTAGAGGTTCTCAAACACGACATGTTTGGAACCCCAAATAAAAAATATTTGGAGGTTGAAGGAAATTTTTTATTTCCAAAACAGCAAAAATTTTCTATTTTCACATGCTGAAGGAAACTACGTTTCCTGAACTCAAAAAATAGAATTTTTAGAGGTTATCAAAATTCAGAATGAATTTTGTAACCCAAAATTGAAAATTTTGGGAGTTTAGAAAATCTTTTTCGAGATTTTTCGAACCTCAAATAAGAAATTTTTTGGAGGTTATCCAAATTCAGAATGAATTTTGTAACCCAAAAAATCAAAGATTTTTGGAGGCTTCAAAACGAATCTTAATCTTAAAAATATGGGAATGCCTTTGGCTATAATCTTATTTGTAGTCATTATGTTAATTCCTTTAAATGGTTTAAGTTATCAAGGTCATGCTGCGATAGCATTACTTGTATTTGCCATAATAATGTGGGCAACAGAAGCTACACATTTAGCCGTTACTTCTTTAATCATACTTTTCATACAGCCCCTAATTGGGGTAGAAAGTTTTGATAATGCAGTGATTGGTTTTGCAAACCCTATCATCTTCTTGATGATCGGAGGGTTCATCATAGCAGAAGCAATTCGTAAAAGCGGACTAGCACAGCGATTGACCTATGCAATGCTTAATAAATTAGGTACAACCCCTGGTAGAAGCCTTTTTGTGGCAGTTTTCTCAACTGGAATTCTTTCAGCGTGGATTGAGAATGTAGTGGCATTTGCCATGTTATTACCAATCATTAAAGAAATTGTACCTTTAATGGGTGTTACAGATGCTGAAAAAGGGAAAAGTAACTTCGCAAAAGCCATGGTTCTTGGAGCTTCCTACGGTTCACTTGCCGGTGGATTAGGTACAGAGATAGGAACTGCTCCCAACTTGATGGCAGCAGCATACACTCATCTGCCTTTTGTAAACTGGATGATCTTTGGATTTCCACTTGCAATAGTTTTAATGCTTATAATCTGGAAATTCCTTGGCTTTGTATTCCCATTTGAAGTTAAAGGGATAATAGGTGGGAAGGAAACTATAACTTCAAAAATAGAATCATTAGGTCCAATAACAAAAACAGAAAAAATAACACTTGGAATACTACTATTTACCATATTATTATGGGTTACAGCAAATTTCACAGGAATAAACAGTTACTCTGTGGCACTGATTGGTGCAGTTCTGTACTTCATATTTGGTATCGTTGACTGGAAAGACGCCCAAACTAACGTTGATTGGGGTTTAATAATCTTCTTTGGAGGTGCGCTAAGTTTAGGAGCAGCGCTACTCAATACTGGAGCAGCATCCTGGTTAATAAAAGATATCGTAAATATGTTAGGAAGCAACCCATCAACAATGCTTATAATGCTTGTACTTATGATTATAGGCGTGATCATCACCCAGGTAATGTCAAATATAGCATTATCAGCTATTTTAATACCATTATCAGTAACTTTAGCACAAGCACAAGGGCAACCTATAGGGGTTTACGCAGTACCCGTTGCAATTGCATGTTCACTGTCCTTCATGTTGCCAATGGCGGACCCAACAGTGGCAATGGCTTACGGTACAAAATATGTAAACATTAAAGAAATATTCAAAGCAGGAGTACCATTAATTGTGATAGGAGTTATAGTAACTCTAATAATCCTGTTAACAATAGCAAAACCATTTTTAGGATAATTTGTTTAAAAATGTAGGATACAAATTCTACACCTTTTATTATTTTTGGTTGATTTTTATTTCTCAGGTTTGAGTTAAAATTAAGTAAAAGAGAATCTAATTTTGTTATATGATTACCATTACCAAAAAAGAGAATCTCGTTTTAAATCAGATCAAATATTTTCAGGCGGAATACGGGGATGGTGTACCATCCAATATTTTAAAATTAGATCTTTCCATGTCAGAAACTAAATTTAAAGATATATTAACAAATTTAGAAGATAAAGGACTCATATCAAAAGCGGATAACTATATTAAAGCAAATGTCGTTGATTCGAAAATTAATGTCGTTGAATCAAGAGAAGAAGTTTTAAGAGAAGATCTTAACCAGACAGAAAAAAAGACATTTGAATTAATCCAAAATTTGGCAAATGAAGGAATCATCTCCAGATATTTATTAGAAGGGAACTTACTTTATGGTGATCTAAACTTAAGTAACCTTCAGATGTACCAAATTATCGTGTCACTTGAAAATAAAGGTTTAATCAAAAAGATTCAGGAAAAGGACGGAGAATATTATTCTCTATAATTTTTTAATATTGGTAATCTAAGAGATTTAGTTAGTTTTAATATTAAAGTTTAATTAGTGTTTAATTGCATTAATTAAATTAAATAGCAGCTATTTTTGTATTTAAGCCTTAATAATGCACATAAAAATATTTAAATACTTATTATAATAAAAGTATTACACGGTGATTTTATGGCTGAAGAAGAAACTACTGAAAAAATACCTGTTTCCCCTGCAACATTTGTATATCACACTGAAGACGAATATATAATGGAA
>JAEZKE010000069.1 GCA_023436175.1 Methanobacteriota archaeon | reverse complement strand
TGCAAAAACAAAATTACTCTCATCCATCGAAAAAGCTGAAGATCTACTCAATTATAAACCAAAAATACCATTTAACGATGGCTTAAAGAAAACTTACAAATGGTTCACTGATAACTGGGACAATATAAAAGAAAGCGCTGAATTTGACTCTAAAGAACCTAAGAATGTAAAATTAGAACAAAAAATAAGTACTAATAAAAGTATGAACTGTTTAAGAGTCTGAATAATTTATAAAACACTTAATATGAGTGAAAATATGAAAATACATCCTGAAAAGCTTTCTTTAGCCATTGTTGGTAGTAGGGGGATCCCAAATCGATATGGGGGCTTTGAAAAATTTACAGAAATATTAAGCACAGAATTAGCAAAAAATGGTAAAAAAGTGTATGTCAGCTGCGAATATTCAACTGAGGAAAAAATAAGTAAATATAGGGGTGTAAATCTTTTCTATTTTCCGATTAAAGCTCCAAAAAATAGTTTACTGAGAATACTCTATGAATTTTTATATGATGGATACTCATTGTTTTGGGCAAGTAGAAAAGTAGATACTGTATATATGCTTGGTTATAGCGCTGCAGTACTATTTTTTATACCCAAATTATTTGGCAAAGAATTATTAGTAAATCCTGACGGAATGGAATGGAAAAGAAGTAAATTCAATGCACTGGTTAAATCGTTACTTAAGTTAAGTGAGAATATCGCTGTATTTTGGTCAGATAAAATTATCGCTGATTCAAAAGAGATTAAAAAATATTTAGACGATAAATACAATATTGATTCAATATTTATCCCTTATGGCGCTTCTAAAATCAAAGAAATAAACTGGAATTCTGAAATTCTTCCAGAGAAGCTTAAAAAATTAAAAATGAATCCTAGTTATTATTTAGTTGTTGCTAGATTAGAACCGGAAAATAATATTGAAATGATTATTGAAGGATACTTAAAAAGTAAAACAGTTAAACCTCTTATTGTTGTGGGTGATTTTGCAAGCCCTGACTATGAAAAATCAATCAAAAGAATTATGGAAGGATCTTCTGAAGATAAAAAAATTGTTTTCACTGGAGGCATATACGATTCTGAACTGTTAAACATGCTCAGACAAAATTGTTATGCGTATATTCACGGTCATTCTGTTGGTGGAACCAACCCTTCTCTTTTAGAGGGAATGATTTCAAAAAATCTGATTATTGCCCATGGTAACGTTTTTAATGAGGAAGTTTGCAGTGATAATGCTCTTTATTTTAAAGATTCCGATGAAGTAAGTTCTAAAATTGAATTAGTAGAAAAGTATCCTCAAAACTATTTTGAATATAAAAAGAGTATTTATAATAGAGCTAAAGATGATTATTCATGGAATAGGGTAGTTAATCAATATAATATACTATTTACTCCAATGAGTGATTTAATACTAATTTTTGATGAAATTAATGCTGACAAAAGGGGTTCTTTGAATGATTAATAATGAGTTAAGCTCTGAACTTGAGATAGTGTGGAATAGAAGTGCAGATATTGTTATTTTAATAAAATGATTTAAAAGTTCAAAATTATTCAAAGCTATGGGGGAGATTAACGTGGAGAATGAAAAAACAGATAATTTAAAGGTAGTTTGTATTGGTCAACTGTTATCAGATGGTTCGGGGGTAGGTGGCAGTGCACGTTTTAAGAATATGATTTCTATTTTTAAAAATCTTGATATTGAGGTAAATTTAATTTCATTTTCTTTTTTTTCTGATAAATTCTCTATTGAGCATAAAAAAGATGAATCATTTAAAATAACTGTTGTTCATCTACCAAAAAACTTACCCAAGTATTTAAAGGCATTTGCTATTTTTCCAGTGTTCTATTATACCTTAAAGGAGTCTAGAAATTCTGATTTCATCTTCACAGATTTTATTACTGAAGTATCCTATATTCCAGCTACAATAGCAGGTAAACTTCTAAATAAGCCTGTTATTTTAGATTATATAGATACCAATTTTTTTAAAATGATTCCAGGTTTTGTCAGAAAATATGCCGCAAAAAATGCAAATATGATTTTTGCAATTAGTAATTACCTCAAAAACTTCGCTAAAAAGGAATATAATTGTAAAAATGTCCTTTATTTACCTAATGGTATAAATACTGACCTATTTCAAATAAATAAAGAAATGCGTAATAAAAAAAGAAAAGATCTAGGTATTGAAAATGATATAGTAATAGGTTATACTGGTTCTTTTGCCTATTATGAAGGTATTCCAGTACTTCTTGAAGCATTCAAAAATTTAACTGAAAAATATAAAGATCTAAAATTAGCTATTATGGGAAAGGCATATTTTGATGGTGATGAGAATATAACGGAGATTGTAAAAAAGAATGATCTTGAAGAAAAGGTTATTTTTATTCCAGCACAACCCTATGAAAAAGTTCCTGAGTATCTATCTGCTTTTGACATACTATGCTGTTCTAAACTTGACTGTGAAATAAACAGGGTTGCCAACCCTATAAAAGTGGTCGAATATTTATCTATGTCATTACCAACTGTCTGTTCTGCTGTTGGAGGTATTAATGATACTATCACAGATAATGACGATGGTTTTCTTGTTAAACCTGGTGATATTAAATCACTGGAGAACAAAATTGAATGGATATTGCTGAATCCAGATATATCAGAAAAAGTGGCTTTTAATGGACGTAAAACAGTATTAGATAAATATAGTTTTAGTGCAACTGAAAAAAATGTACAAAATGCATTAATGAGTATTATAAACGTTGGAAAATAGTTGAGTTCCATGCTTACAAACAATTATATTAAGTTAAATGACTGGCCAATTAATAGATTTATCCGCTTGATATTAATAATACAATCAAGTCTTTTGGGTTTAATTGGCCTGGATTTGATAGGAATTAATATTCCTCTTGTAAGAGAAGTTATTGCATTCATCTATCTTGCTTATGTTCCGGGAATAATAATACTTAGAATTTTAAAACTGCATAAATTAAGCAATATAGAAACACTATTTTATTCGGTTACCATAAGTTTAGCCGCTTTAATGCTCACTGGTTTAACAATTAACTTTTTATTACCTATTTTAGGCATTGGAGAGCCAATATCATTCTTACCATTACTGTTATTCATAAATTTGGTTACACTGTTTCTATTGCTTTTAAGTTATTTTATTGATAAAGAATTTGTTCAACCTGAATTGAGTATTAAAATTTCTTCAAAACATTTATTTTTGACACTGCCATTATTTTTGAGTATATTTGGAACTTATTTAATTAACTACCATAATAATGATTTGGGTATTGCTGCTATGATTATGGCAGTAGCAGCCATAATTTTCCTGGTTGGATTTAATAAAATTGATAGAAGTTTATACTCCTTTGTTATTTTGATATTTTCTATTTCTTTATTATTCCAAAATTCTTTAATCTCTAATTATATTTCTGGATTTGATATCCAGAGGGAATATTTTTTAGCTAAATTAGTTATTTATAATTTTAAATGGGAGACATTTCCTAATTTAGTGTCACTTACAGATTTAAATTCGATTTTGAGTATAAGTATCCTGCCGTCCTATTTCTATTATCTCTGTAACGTGGATATAGTATGGATATATAAAATAATTTATCCATTAATATTTTCTCTGGTTCCTTTAGGATTATTTCAATTGTTTAAAAGGGAATTTAACGCCAAAATTGCTTTCTTTTCAGTTATTTATTTTATAGTTTCCTACAGTTTCTTTTACAACATGATGCAGCTCATGAGACAGTTAGTAGCCGAAGTTTTCATGGTGGCAATTATTTTACTGTTTTTAGATAAGAAGATGGACAAGAAATCCCGAAGTATTTTACTGATAATATTTTTATTCTCCCTAACTATTTCACACTATGGTTTAGCGTATATCTTTTTAAGTGTTCTAATTGGGGTTTATTTTTTACAATATTTATTTAATTTATACAAAAAGAGCAAAATAGATACAATTAATTCTACTATATTGGTATTATTTTTAACTGTGGTGCTTTTATGGTATATTTATAATAATAATTCTTCCGTATTTATATCTATTTTGTCGATATTTGACGGAGTATATAAATCCATATTAACCAGTTTCTTAAGCCCCAATTCTACTCAAGGTTTAACCATTATTGGAAGTAAAAATACCCTTTTTAATGCAATAACCAAGTATTTATATCTTTTAACTCAATTATTGATAGTAATTGGTATTGGGGGCTATTTATTCAACGTAGGAAATATAGCCAAGAGATTTAAAATAAATAAAGAATTCATTTTCTTTGCAATTATATTTCTAGGAATCTGTATATTATCTATATTGGTTCCAAATTTTTCTAGCCAGTTAGATACTGTAAGAATGTATCAAATAACTACAATAGTCCTATCCCCTTTTTTGATAATTGGGTTCATGTTAATTACAGAAAAGATCAATAAACTGCCTAAATTAAATCTACATATTCCTAAAGCATTTAACATTATTTCCATATTTTTAGTAGTATTTTTGCTTTTAAATACGGGATTAGTACAGGAAATAATAAAAGAACCTTATAAACCAACAATGGCGCTTAGTACTACTACCGATCCTCCGGTTTTCAATGAAACGGATATTTCGAGCGCTGAATGGTTAAACAAATATATGAATAACGATGATGTTATTTATTCAGACATAAATGGTTTTGTTCTTTTAGGTGGATTTGTAGGCCCTAAATCTCAACTATTAAGTTATAGCCTTGATAAAAATACATTCAACGACTTATCTCCCGGTACTTACATATATTTAAGGTTCAGTACGGGTAATGGAACGATAAACGTTGCTCAAGATAGTGTAAATGGTAGTAAGGAAGGGTTTGTTAATGATAACCTTTTAAACCCTATAACTGAAGGTAAAAATCAAATTTATGATAATAATGTAAAGATTTTATTTTAAACATTATGTAATGGATTCAGGTGATATTATGTTAAAAAATGAAAAAAGAATTTGTTTTTTAGCTCCCACGGCTTATCCACTTCTAAAAAATAAAAAAGAAAATATCAAAAATGTTATAGGTCCTGATATAGATCAAATTACTCTGGCCAGTACATTGAGCAAAAAAGGATATAAAGTTACCATAATCACTTATAATGAAGGAGGACCTTTAGAAGAATTCATCGAGGATATAAAAGTGGTAAAGATATATTCTCCCGCCTCAAAAATAAATTTATTATCAAAAATAAAGCATTTATGGAATGCATTTAAAAAATCTGACTCGGATATTTACTTCCATTATGGAGATTCTGCAGGAATTCTATCTATATTCACATATTTAAGTGGAAAGAGGAGTATCTATAAAATTGCCTCAGATGTGCTGTTAGATAGAAATCTTATCACTGGTGAAATTAAAGAGTTTAAAAGTTCTAAATTTAATTCTAGAGTTATAGGAAATTGGATCGATATTAAACTTTCCAGTGCAATCTGTTTACAAAATCAATACCAGTCAAAGATGCTTGAAAAAGGATACAATAAAAATGGTAAGATAATTAAAAATCATATTGAAATAAAGGACGTGGATCTGGATAAAAAGTCAAAGATTCCAATTATTTTATGGGTAGGCTCAATGGCTGAGGTTAAGCAGCCTTGGTTGGTTTTAAAACTTGCAAAAATGATGCCATGGGTAAAATTTCAGGTGATAGGCGGTTACCAGGGTGATCCTACCCTCTACAATTACATGAAAAAACAATCTGAAGAATTGAAAAATTTTGAATTTTTGGGTGTTGTACCCTTTGAAGAGATAGATTACTATTTCAATAAATCATGGATATTGGTAAATACTTCCATGTTTGAAGGATTTCCTAATTCATTTCTTCAAGCATGGATGAACTACATGCCGGTGGTAAGTATTAATGCAAATCCCGATGAAGTAATCACTGATTATAAACTTGGATTTTGTTCAGGGACTTTAAAACAGTTAAAGGAAGATTTAAGTGTTTTGATACATGATGAAACACTAATAAAAGAAATAGGGATAAATGGAAGAAAATATGTTGAAAACAATCATGATATTAAGAATGTTCTTCCCAAATATGTCCAATTATTTGATTTTATTTGATAAAATAGCTTTAATCATTGCTTATCCTTGTTTTAACCACATTTTTAAGCTAAATATCTTATTTTTTTAAATTAAGAATTAATAATTATAATAAATATTTTATTAAAATTAATAGATTTTATCTTTAATTTTTATTCTTTATTAACTTTTTATTTTTAATAAAAATAGTTAATATTATATTAAAATAATAACATAATAGTACTAAGTTAATACTAAACAGAGGTGATACTATCAAACCTTTTAATATAATAAGTAAATGTGTAAATTCTAAAAATAAAAATAAAGTTATTATATGGTCCATATTTTCTATTTTAGCGGTTACAGGTTTGCTATTATTTGTTTTAGCATCTAATTTAGGTGTTAGCAGTACTTCTGCAACTCCTAGCAGTGATACTTTTACCAAGGACTCTGGAAATGATAACCAGTACCAGACCACTGATACTCCTGAGGATGTAACTCAAAGTTCAACGGGCAGCAATGATGCAGCTCAAAGTTTAACAGGCAATAATGGTGCAGTTCAAAGCTCAAATACGAATACACAATCGGGTGAATCTTCTGATAATACAAATGATGGTACATCTGAATCTGAAACACCTACACAAGCAGCTAATGGCACTTTTAATGCAAGTAATCTTGTCATTTCCAACTTCCAAGTTCCAGATACTGCTAAAATAGGTACGACTTATCCTGTTACTGTAACAGTAACTAACAGGGGAAATGTTAGCTCTGGTTCATTCCCGGTCTATCTATGGGAGAACAATACGCTATTGGGCCAACAAACAGTAAACAGCCTTGCAGCAGGACAAAGTACTGATGTAGTATTTAACTGGATTCCTACAACTTCCGGAACAAAAGACCTGCAAGCAGGATTGAACTTAAGTGATCTCGTAACAAAGATTACATTATATAATGGTGGTAATGGTTCTACCAAGATTACATACCCTTCCACCGCAAATAGCATTGAATATAATGGTTTATGGAATTTAACAGGCAAAACAATAATCTCAACTGTAATGTGGAATGCCACCAATATAGCAGACGAATACGATGTAGAAGTATACAGTGGTTCTAAGTATGCAAAATGGAGATACCAGCAAAACAGGATGGTTTCAGGTATATGGTGGGATATTGGATTAAGCAGAAACGATGCAGTATACTATAATGGATTTACTGATGCAGATCTCTCAAATATCAATAAAATAAAAGTATCCTTTAATACTCCTACTTCAGGAACCAAAACTGGATATATTAAAGAAATTAAAATCAGGGATACAATCAATACTCAGGGATATGTAACATTCAGATTCGATGATGGAACTCAATCACAATACGATAATGTATATTCTCAAATGCAGTCCTATGGCTATAAAGGCAGCATATTCCCTGTGATTAACTGGGTTGGATATTCCGGCGCTGTAACTGTAGATAAACTGAATACTTTATATAACAGCGGTTGGGATGTTGGGAGCCATACAATGAATCATTATACTCCCTATAATTTAACTGAAGCACAGATGAGGTCAGAATTAGGAGACAGTAAACAATGGCTTTTAAATCATGGTTATAATAGAAGTGCTGACTTATTTGCTGCTCCTTTTTTTGCCATGACACCTACATACTACAATCTCATAGCAGAGTATTATAAAATGTGTGGAGTAGGTCAAGCAGACACAGCAGATATGAACTTAGGTGTTCCCGGAGGTATTGCAAGTACCGTTGTTCCACCATCTAACTTCTTCCAGGTGACAACGTCAGACCTAACCCTGGATAATTTGCCACAATATTTCCCTACAGCTTTAAATGCAACGGCAAAAAATGGTGAATGGTTAGTAATACTTATACATACTGTTTCAACAAATTCAGAGAAATCTAATTTTGCCGCTCTTCTTCAAGCAGTGAAAGCATCAGGTTGTCAGGTTAAAACATTTTCTGAAATGTATGAATTAGCCAACAGGTCTCCAATAAAACAGGTAACAGTAACTGGAACAACAGAAAATAAATCAGATCTTGTTGTCTCTAACCTAAATGTACCAAGTAACCCTCAAACTGGTACAACTTATCCTGTAAGCTTTACAGTGACTAATACTGGTTCAGTTAATGCAGGTTCATTCTTAATATCGTTATCAGATGGTTCTACAGTTATAGGTCAGCAGACTATAAGTGGTTTGGCAAGCGGGCAGAACACTACAGTGACGATTAACTGGACACCATCAACAACTGGACTAAGAAATATCAATGCTACAGCAGATGTTAACAATGCGATTAACGAGATAAATGAAGCAAATAACAACATTATTCAACAAGTGAATGTAGCCGGAGCGCGACCTGATCTTGCTGTCTCTAACTTACAACTTCCTAGTAATCCTCAAAATGGTACAAGTTATCCTGTAAGTTTTACAGTTACCAATAATGGCTCTGCCAATGCTGGTTCGTTCATGGTATCGTTATCAGATGGTTCTATTACTATAGGTCAGCAAAATATAACTGGTTTAGCAAGTGGACAGAATACTACAGTAACTTTCAACTGGATACCTTCAACAACTGGATTGAGAAGTATCAATGCTACGGCAGACGTTAACAATGTAATCAATGAAACAAATGAAGCAAACAATAAAATAACACAACAGGTGTCAGTAACATCATCTCAAGGGTTGCCTGATCTGGTGATTACTAATTATCAGACTCCTACAACTGCAAAAACTGGTACAGTTTCTCCTATAACTATCACTGTGACTAATAATGGGTCTAAGGATGCTGGTTCCTTTGTAATTTACCTTGGGGAAAATAACAGGTTAGTAGCTGAACAAACAGTGAGTGGTCTTGCAGCGGGACAGAGTACTGATGTGGTTTTTAACTGGATTCCATCATCAGGAGGAACAATCGACTCACAAGCAAGAGTAGATGCAACCTACGCTATAAATGAATCAGATGAAACAAATAATTATGGCCCAGTAAAACAAGTATCTGTAACAGTAGATCAAGGGTTGCCTGATCTGGTGATTACGAATTTCCAGACTCCTACAACTGCAAAAGCAGGTACAGTTTCCACTATTAATGTGACTGTGACTAATGCGGGGTCTAAGGATGCTGGTTCATTTGTAATTTACCTTGGGGAAAATAACAGGCTTGTTGGGGAGCAAACAGTGAGCGGTCTTGCGGCTGGACAGAGTACCAATATAGTCTTTAACTGGATTCCATCGACTGTAGGGACAATAGACTCTCAATCAAGGGTAGACGCCACCTATGCAGTAATTGAATACGATGAAACGAACAACTACGGTCCACTAAGACAGATAACAGTAACTTAATTTATTAAATATTTTTTTTTTAATTTTTAATCTGAATCCATATAACTAATTCTATATTTATAATAATTTTAATACTGTAAATGCTGATTTAAGAATAAATTAGCATAATTTTAATTAAAAGAGTATTCTTAATATGTAATAGTTAATTGTAATTTCTTTTAAGTTCATTTGTCTGGTATATATTTATTTAATCATTTTTTAATTAAATCAATTATAAAATACTTATTAAAATTATATATAATAATGGTAAATTATTTATATATTGTAATACAAATATTATATAAGTTAATGCGGTACATGACTCTGTTTATGATACAGAATCTCAAAAAATGTATCAAATATTACTATAAACTATTTAAAACCAAAAAAAAACTTGATTATATTCTATTTATTTAGCTTTTATTTACCGTTTTAATTTATAATCTCTTTATAATATAAATTTCAAATGTTATTTATTCCTAAATAATCTGTAACTCAGAATACCATAGTGTAGGATCTAAAATGAAAGGATACAATACTGACATTTTAATTATAAGTTTACTTGCAATTTTCTGTTTAATGTCTGTAAGTACACCTGAATTGAATGGTAGCTATATTCTAATGATAGTTAGATACTTATTTATACTATTTTTACCAGGTTATTCTATTATGACCATTCTATTTCCAAGAAATGATGATTTAAAAATTATAAATCGTTTAGCGCTAAGTTTTATATGGAGCATAGCAATAGCACTTTTAAATAGTATAACATTGAATTACATTACATCTGAAGATATATTAACCTCAACTGCCATTTCTATTTCTATATTTACTCTTTTTCTACAGCCTGTATCATATTTAAGGAGAGAACAGGTTTCTGAAAGGTTTAGCACAGGTTTAGCTGAGCTTTTCAAAAGTCATAAAACTTCATTCAATGCTAAATCTCAAAGAGATAGGTTTATTTCATTTTTTTTAATTATATTTGTCATTCTTGTAATATCTATGACAGTTTATGCCATTGCAGCCCCTAAAGATGGTGAAAAATACACTGAGTTTTATATTTTAGGCCCAAATGGAATGGCAAGTGATTATCCCACCAATTTAACAATTGGAGAAGCTGGAAATGTAACATTGGGAATTGTAAATCATGAGTATTCCACTGTTAACTATGAAATGGTAATAAAATTAAACAATTATACTATAAACGCTACAAATGTCACTTTATCTAATAATCAAACATATTCAAAGCTTTTCACATTCACACCGTCTACATCAGGTCAAAATCAGAAGGTAGAATTTCTGTTGTACAGGCTTCCAGATAATCAGACTGTTTACAGGTATCTATTTCTGCACATGGACGTTAAATAAAATTTAAATATTGCCAATCAAGTTTATGACTGAGGATCAGTTATACAAAGTGCATTATAACTTTCAAAACGTAATATAATTCAATAAATTAGTCTATATTAGGTAAAATAGCTTTTAATTATCTAAATTTTTAAATGAATCTGTTTGATAATTATATTTTTGTTTAATTATGTGAAATAATGTTTATTCTTATTTTTTGTAAACTAAACGTTACTTCAACATGATATATGGGAAATAATAGACTGTATTAAATAATAAAATATTAATATAATGTAATATAAAATAATAATAAAAAATAGGTGTAGCTTATTATGACCATCCTAACTGCAATGACAACAAGCATAATAAATAATGGTTTAACCATTGGAATTGTTTTAATAGCATTTTTAGTATTTAAGGAAGTATTTAATGCAGATCAAAACAAAAATGAGAAAACTAAGTCAGTTATCAGCGTAATAAATATTGCAATATTACCATTATTTATAATTTTCATGGTTGTAGTAGCAGATAAAGCAATTACAGTGCTGTCTAATTTGTGAAAAAGTTTGTCTATATCCCAATCCCATAGAAATTAGAATTTTTCAGACAGGTAAAAAATTGAAGTAATCAAATGAAATTTAAAAGATTAATTTAGGATCAATTTTTATATGGATACTCTTTTGTGTTATAATTATACATTAGACTGTTATTACCAGGATAATTATTGAATTATTCGAAAACCAAACTATTATATATGGTCCTGTAATTGAAATATAGCGATGTTTTTGGAGTATAATGTTGAAGATAGAAATGTATACCACGTTAAAACAAAAGGTGGGTACCGGTGCCTATATTTTATGAACTTTAAATTCAAAGAGATATTTTGTCATTAAAATTATCACAAAATGGGGTGATGTTTTTGGCGTTTTTTAAGATCTATATCTATTTATAAAAAGTTCAATACGAATTTAAACTGAATTCTAAACCATTTACAGAATTGTATTTAAGTCTCCCCTTAATCCACATAAATATAATTTTAGTATATTAAAGTCTTTAAGGGTTGCATTAATTCTATTTAATTGATATAATTTGCTAACAGAATTTTTAATGGGTCGCATAGGAAAAACAGAAACAGAAGAACTAAAACCAAGATTTTCCACTAAAGATAATATTTTTGCATTATAATCACCATTAGGATATGCAAAGGATTTAACTTCAGTTGCTAAATTTTCTTCTATACAGTTTTTAGAGTTTATAATTTCCCATTTTGCTTCATCAAGGCTAACATTTGTTAAAATAGGATGATTTACTGTATGAGAACCGAACTCAATACCTTTTTTTTCCATTCTTTTAATTTCTCTCCAGGATAAAATATAATTCTTACCTAATTTTTCAGGGATATTTACATCAGTTAAGTTTATTAATTCTTCTATTATGGATTCTTTTTTATTATTATCCATTTTTTTTAGTTTTTCTTGGATGTTTAAACCTGTTTCGATTTTATCTTCATTAGAAATTAACTGGTAACTGCCTATACCCTGTATATCAATGGATTTCATGTCTGTATGAAATAGAACATAATTTATTAGATCCCACCAGAATAATTTTTTCTCTTCAATAGCTCCTGTAGCAAGAAATATAGTTGCAGGTGCGTTGTATTTTTTTAATATAGGAAAAGCAACTTCATAATTGTCTTTGTATCCGTCATCAAACGTTATAACTACCGCTTTTTCAGGAATAGTACCTTTAGTAATCATTTCACTTAAAGCGTTGAGTGAAATTATTTCAAAATTCTTGCTAAAATAATTTATTTGTTCTTCAAATAATTTGTGATGCAGCATGGGATTGATAGACCATTTATCAGTCACTGGACCTATTCTATGATACACCAATATGATAACCTGGGATTTTGAAATTTTTCTTCTTAAATTACCATAAAAGTCAATAACACCCGTTTTATCTGCATACTTTACTAAATTACTGCTTAACATTAAATATCTCCTAATTTATCCCAATTAAGTTTATGGAATTTTTTTTCTCTATTTTATCTGTAACTTAAAAGAGTAACTCTTAAGTAATACTAAATATAATAGTATATATTATGTTATTAAGAATTTATGTTTTTTGGTTACCATTAAATATAATTCAAATTATAAATAAGGAGATTTATGCAAAGAAATTCATGAAAAAGGGGATATAAAATATGGATTTACGTATGGAGAGGTTAAATACTACTAATATTGAATTATGGGAGAATTTTAATCAAAAAATGAGTGAAGGAACTTTTTTCCACACCACCCAATGGAAGAAGATATTGGAACTATTGGGCCATGTTCCCCACTATTATCTGATTTTTGATTGTGAGGAACCGGTTGCTATATGTCCTTTTTTTGAAATTAATATAAGCGGATTTAAAGGCATTACAACTTTACCCGATTCTGATTATAACCACCTTATTATTAAAGATAATAATCCCTATATAATAGAATTTATTAGAAAAGAATTAGAATCAAGGGCTAAGGAAAAATCCTGGTCTTTTATAATATTTAATTCTTTAGATGAAAATATTGGAGATAAATTAAATACATCCATTTATCCCAATTTTTCAATGGGAACTATGGTATTAGACTTAGAAAAATTAAACCCTGATAAAATTTGGAATGAGATTTTCAACGCAAAAAGAGGGCAAAGAAGATATATCAAACGATTTGAAAAGAATAGTTTTCAAATAAAAGAATTAAATTCCAGAAAAGGTATAAAAGTGCTTTATAAATATTACGAAGAAAACATAAACTATAAAAAAGGTACTTTATATCCCTACTCTCATTTTAAGGATTTATATAATATTTATTCTTCAAAAAATATATATTCTGGATTAGTAGTTAAAGAAGACTTCATTGCAGGGGGGTTTTTAAATTTTATGGATGAACACAATAAAGTCATGCATTCGCGATATATAGCAATTAATCGCGATGTACCCAATACATACCATGTTCAATATCCTTTACTCTGGGAACAAATTAAAAAAGCTGATGAAATTGGATTTAAAAAGGTAGATTTCGGAAGTAATATCAACGATCAAAGTCATCCAGGGTATAAATTAAAGAGAAATTTTGGTGCAAAATATCAAAACAACTATTCTGTGTTAAGACCTGTATCCAGGCTTTTTAAATTAGGTCATAACGTCTATAGATCTATTAATCCGGTGAAAACCAAATGAAAAATGAAGATTCTACCCTCAGAAATTTGAAATATAAACATAGATTCTTTTTTACATCTGATTACATTCTTAAAAAGATAGGGATTAACTTTACCAAAGCTTACATTCATTCACTTAAATTAGACAATTTTGTCCTTAAAGAGTCTAAAACTGATAATTTTATTATAAAGGAGTGTAGTATGGATGATTTGCATTTGTTTGGTGAATTAAGTGATCTTTTTTTACAGGATATGCAGAATGGTCATGTTTTAGTAGCGGCATTTTCGGGTGATGAATGGGTTGGTTACAA
>JAEZKE010000055.1 GCA_023436175.1 Methanobacteriota archaeon | reverse complement strand
TATATAATCATTTAAAATCATTTTTTTCCTGTAAGTTATAACGGATATACAAAATAAGTAGTATTTTTATCTAAATTATAGAATTATGCCTTGTTTTAATCCCCTTTAGCAAAAAATCAATATCATAAGCTGAAATCAATTACTAACTCAGAATGGTATTGATTATCACAAATGGTAATATAGAATCATTAACAAATAATACTACAGTACGGATCGGTTGGTGATTATATGCTGGATTTGGGGATAAAAAAAAGTGGTAAAGAAAGAACTGAAAATTATGCTGTTAAATATTTAAGTGAGCTGGTACCTCAAGAGATGATATCTGGTGAAATTTATGTGGGAGATATGAAAAAGAGGGAAGTTAAAAAGAAAGAGATAGATGAATTTTATATAATAATAACAGATCATGATACGCAAGTGAAATGGATTTGCGGCTTTATAACTTCTTATTACCCTGAAAGTGGTACTATTTACGGCGAAAGAGGGGGAAGAGTTTACGCTTTTATTGACAGTTTAAATCATGTTATTAATAAAGCCATGACAAATTCTCAGGATAGTTATTCAGTTGACTTTGAAACATTTAGAAAATCTATCAACAATAATATCTCTCGAGCTACAGTTAAGGCCATTGCACCATTAAGTCCAAGTGCTAAGGCAGTTAATTTAGAAGTCATCAGTGTCCAACTTAAAGATAATCCAGAAACGCAAAGGGCATCCAGTCTTATGGATATTACTGATGAATATCCTCAGCTTAGAATGGCAGTTACTAACATCATAGATAGGAAAGAAAAAGTCAATTCTGGAAGCATTGCTGCTGAATTGAAATCATTATTGGATAGTAATGAGATTAAAGAAAGGGAATATACCCACGGATTAAAAGAGCTTGATAAAATGAAAAAAGGGGGATAAAACCTAAAATTTCATTTTTATTTATGTATCTAAGTTTATTAATGCTCTTATTATAATAAAATCTAAATATTTTGTTATATTCATTTTTTTACATAATTTTATGTAATTTAAAGATTTTTAATTAAATAATAAGTCTATTTTATAGATATTAATGCATAAATACTGTATTATATTATGTAATTATAAATTGAATGGTTATAAACTCAATTAATTTTCTTTTGAAGGCTTAAGATCATTAATCTTAATTTAAACTGCTGTTACTTTGAAGTATTGGGTTATGAGATTCATATGGCAAAAAATAATAACTAAAAAAAACAAAATGTTCCTATAAGTGGGTATATTTATTTGAATTATTGTATTTATCTATGGTTAATTCATTATTTTAACTGATCAAATGTAGGTAAATGATAAAATTATGTTTACTGGTTTAAATAACAATGATAATACTCATTATTTAGTTTAAAGGGGATAATCATGTCTAAGGAAATTTTAAATCTTTATGGAAGAGTTAGAGACGATCTAAAGTTTCTTACCGCTTCTGATGTTAGAACAAGGATTATTATAACTTTAAATGGTGGATTAAAAAGTTTGCGCGACCTTAAAGACGAGACAAATTTGAGTTCAGCAACCATCCTGCATGGGATGAACCAGCTCGATGAGAAAAATTTTATAGTTAAACAATCTGGAGGTTATTCTCTCTCCCAAACCGGAAAAATCGTTGCAATTCACTTAATAAGTCTTATAAAAGCTTCTATATCTATTGGTGAACTCGAAAAAATATTTTTAGGACATGAAATAGATGCTATCCCTGAATATTTGCTTGAAAGTATTGGTAATTTAAGAAACTCAGTAGTGGTTGAATCTACGCCTACAGATGTTATGAAGCCCCATACAGTTTATGCCGAACTTTTATCAAAGGCTAAAGAAATTAATTATATATCTTCGGTTCTTCTTCCCCAAAAAATAGAGATGTTTGAGGATTTGCTGGAAAATAGTTCACTGCAGCTCATGGTAACACCTGAAATATTAGACAAATGGATCGAAATAAAGGGAAGAGAAAACTTAAAAAAAGCTACTAAAGAAAAAGATTTTAAAATATGGAAAATAGAGAATGCAAAAATGTCATTTACAGTAACAGATAAATTTATTGCACTTGGATTGTTTTCAACTGATGGAATATATGACCTTCATAAATATTTAATAGATGAAGACGATGAAGCAATTGAATGGGGCAATCGATTATTTGAATATTATTTAAAGAAAGCTGAAGAGGTTAAATTATAATTAGCCGGTTTATACTGAATTTAATAATTCAAAAATCATCGGAGTGTACTTTGAGATGAAACTTACTCGGGTTTTGATAATAGAAGATAATTTTAGAGATGTAAGATTGATACAGGAAATGCTTAAAGAAATTTCTTCATTTAGTTTTGAGTTTGAGCACGTAGAACGTTTAGACGAAGGGATTAATTGCATTAAAAACGATAAATTTGACGTATTATTACTTGATCTTAATTTACCTGACTCTTCTGGAATTGAAACATTTATTAAGATATATAACAGTGCGCCACAAGTTCCTATTGTAATATTGAGCGGTGCATCAGATGAAGAAACTGCAGTAGATGCAGTACATGAAGGAGCTCAAGATTATCTAATGAAAGGGGAAGTTGATGGTAAATTACTGGCACGTTCTATATTTTACGCGATTGAACGTAAGCAAATAGAGGAAGAATTGGTAAAACACAGGGATCATCTAGAAGAACTTGTTGAAAAACGTACTCTTGGGCTAAAAGAGGCAAATAAGCAGCTTAGAATAGAAATAAATGAACGTAAACAGGCAGAAGATGAAATTAGGGCATCTCTTGAGGAAAAAAAGATACTCCTTGATGAAATTCAGAGCAGGATTCAAAATAGTCTGCAGACAATTATAAGTATAATAGATAGTGAATATTTCCAAAATGGATGTAAAAATCCCAATGAATTTAATCAGGAAATTCAAAATCGCGCCAAAACAGTGGAATTAATTAATGAAATGCTTTACCAGTCTGAAGATTTTGCAATGATTGATTTTGCAGAGTATATCAGAGATCTGACAGATTACCTATTTGATTTTTATTCCGTTAATCCTGATTTAATCAATCTTGAGACAGATATTGAAGGCATACCTCTCGATATTGACGTTGCAATTCCATGCGGCCTTATCGTTAATGAACTTGTTACAAATTCACTTAAGCATGCATTTAAATCTGACCAGGGCTATGAAATCGTTAAAGGAAAAATACAAATTAAATTCCATTCAAACGATAAAACCATGTTAACTGTGGCTGATAATGGAGTTAGTTTTCCTGAAAGTTTTGAACTTGGGTATGTGGAAACTTCTGGTTTAAGACTTGTAAATAAATTGGTAAAACAGCTTAATGGGAAAATCGAACTTAATATAAACGGCGGAACAGAATTTAAAATTATTTTCTAATTTTTTTTTAAAAATTCATTTAAAACGTTATAATTACCCCTATTTTTAAATATTAAATTTTTTAAGGCTATCTTTCTTGAAAACCTCAACTTAAAGAAAAATATATTAAGAATTATTAATAAATATATATAAATAAGTAATACTAAGATAAAAGGAGGTGAAATCTATGATAGTTAGTTGGAGAGCAGTAATTATAGGGGCTATTATAGCCATAGTACTTGCAATAATCTTTGGAATGGTTTCTGTCATTTATGGTCCAATGATCGCAGTGTTAATAGCAGGTATAGTAGTAGGATACATGGTTGATACTGATATAGTAACAGGAGCAGTACACGGTGGAATAGCAGGCCTTATTGGGGGAATAATAGCCTTAATATTAGGATTGTTAATTGGTTCTTCATTTGGTTTAGCAGGATCAATAATAGGTGCAGCATTAATAATTGCATGGATAGTTGATATTATTATAGGTGCAATTGGCGGTATTATAGGTTCTGCAATAACTGGAAGGAGAATGTAATCCTTTATTTCTATTTTTTTAGATATTAATAGAATAATCTTGTTTTAATAGATTGAACTACCTTTTTTTATATAATGACACATAAATCATATTTAAATTTTGAATATTTGGAGAATTAATATGGTCAACTGGAAGGCAGTAATTATCGGTTTTATAATTGCAGTAATTTTTACTTCAATTTTAAATCAAATTATTGGAGAATTTGGTTCATACCTCGGTGTTGTAATCGCAGGTATAATTGTAGGGCATATGGTTAATTATAATAGGGTAAATGGAGCTATTCATGGGGGATTAATTGGAATTCTTGGAGGTATAACTGCAGTAATCATTATATGGGTAGTGGGGGGAGGACCCTATTTAACGGAAACATTTGGTATTTTATTGGCTGGAAAAATAATTGCTGATGTAATTTTAGGTGCAATTGGCGGTGCTTTTGGGGCCATGATAACATAAATAAGTTTAGTTTAGAATTATTTTTTAAAAATTAAATTATCAATTAATGGTAAATTTTCAGTTTAGTAGTTTCAAAGGATTAATATTGTCATTACTAAATTAATAAAAAATTAAAATATGGCCATTTATCATTTAACTAATTAAGGAACACTTTAAGTATCTAAAAAGAAAATACAACAATATAAAAACTAAGGAAGTAAAAAATGATCAACTGGAAAACTGTGATTATTGGTTTCATTTTAGCAATAATACTATCTGAATTTCTCGGAATCGTCGGATTGTCCTTTGGAACAGCTATCGGGTTAAATGGAGGTACTATTGGGCAGATAGTCGGATATCTTTTAGCAACCATATATATTGGTTACAGTATTAACGGTGATTACATAACCGGTGCAATTTATGGTACAATTATAGGTTTTATTGGAGGAATAGTTTCTATAATTATTACAGGAACTATTTTTGGAACTTTTGAAATAACTACTGGTTCAATAATAGGTTTAGCACTTGACGCAATATTTTATGGTATTATTGGGGCAGTTGGGGGCATTACGGGATTTATTATTAGAGTATACTTCTCGAAAAATGAGGAACCCTCAGCTTAACAAACACATAGATTATAAAATTACTTCTTTTTCCTATTTCCTATAATTAAACTTCTTTTATAGATTACTCCATATTTGGGGAAGTATGCACATTATACACATAAAAAGAAATATTTTAAACCATATATCCAAATTAGATTGCTTTTTTGTGTAATTTAATTGTTTTAATAAGAGTAAACTTCACTGATTCTTAAAAAGAAAAATATATTAGGCAATGTGGATATATTTAAGTACAGATAAATTGAAATGGGTGAAATCATGGTTGAAATAAAATCAACACCCATAATAAGTGGTATAATCCTATCAATAATACTGGCAACGCTTTTTAAAATGATAGCAGGATCATGGGGCGAATATGCTGGTTTACTTTTAGCAACGATATATGTAGGTTTCTCTGTTAATGGAAACTATCTAAATGGCACAGTTCATGGTGCACTAGTGGGTACTGTAGGAGCAATAATAACTGGAATTTTTGCCATTATGGGTTTTAAAGCATTAGTGGGGATAGTAGAAGCAGCAATTGGGCTGGATGTAATGATTATATTAATCATTGTCTGGGCTATTATAGGGGCTATTGGCGGAACAATAGGAGTCATTATAAAAGAGTCAGGAACCTCAAAAGAAAAACCTGTAACCTAAATACGGGGATAACTATTTAATTACATATCTTAAAATACTTTATTTTTTATTTCAGCTGATTTAAATGGATAAAATGATTTTAAACTGGAAATTTATTGTTATGGGATTTATAGTTGCAGTGGTACTGTATGTTGCAGGTGCTTCTCTTGTACAGGTCAGTATTTTAAAGGGGATATTATATGTATTAGCACCAATAATCGGCGGTTTCACAGTTACATATCTAAACAATGAAGATTATGTAACTAATATTATAAATGGAAGCTTTGCAAGTGGAATGGCCGGATTTACAGCAGTATTCATAATTTTATGGTTAATAGAACCCGTCCCTGTTTTTGAGGGAAATTTAGGATTAATAATTGTTATTGCCGTTATCCGTGCAGTTATGGCCTTTGTAATTGGTGCAGTATTAGGTTTAATTGGAGGAATGATGGGAATACTAATTAAAGCGCATGATTTTAAAAAGGAAAACCTAATTTAACTGGATTACAACTATTTTTCATAATTTTTGCTTATTTTTTATATTTTAAGTCATTCAATGCTTTTAATTTAAAATCAATTATAAAATACAGGATTTGTTTTATAAACAAAATAAGTATTTTAGGGATTAATGATATAGTTCATACTGACTCAAGATTGAGGTGATAAGATGACTGAATGGACAGCTGTTGGAATAGGTGGAGTGGTAACTGCTGGTTTAACTATTGTCCTTGCCCTTGTATTTTTCCCATTGTTCTTTTTAGGGCCAATAGTCGGTGGTTTTTTGGCAGTGTATTTAATGAAAGATGAATTTGAAAGTGGTATAATAAACGGAGCTTTAGCTGGAGTTGTAGGTGGTTTAATAATTGGAATTCTCTCACTATTTGGTATAGGAATAATAGCTGCTGTAATAACAGTTATAGCGGCACAAGTAGGAATCGCAGTGGGTGCATTAGGCGCTTTAATTGTAATTTTCTTTACAATACTTGCAGTATTCCTATGTGGAATCCTCTCAGCTATTGGAGGAGCTATAGGTGAATATGTGCAATCTGCAGGTAGAAGAGAATATGAGAATTATTAAAAAGAATGAGTTTAAACTTTAAACTTATTCTTATTTTTAAGATGGATATCTACTTTTTTGAATTATATAAAGAGCTACATAAATTAAATATCTTTTTAAAATATATCAAAGAAAAATCAATTTACTATTTTTATGACTCCCAAATCAGCGTCAACTTCAACTATATCTCCTTCTTTTAAAATATTTAGGATATCTATGTCAGGCTGATCTACCATAGGTATTCCTGCCATTATTGCACCGGTTGCAATAATAGGTTCTGCTTTCAATGATATTATCGCGATAGGGGCGGTTTTATTTTTTGCCATCTGAAATATAACATAAGACCCTACTGTAGACCCTTTTCCAGATGGAATCACAAGAATTTTCCCGCTTATCTTTTTATCGTACAATTGATGCTGTGAATCAATTATAACGCCTGTTTTAGGATCTACTCCACCTAAAAAACTTAAAGAGTCTTTTGTAACTATAACTTCTCCTTTAGCATGTCCTTTAGAGATTTTTCTACACTTTATAATCTGTTCTTGCATAAAATCACGCTTAAAATAATAAAAATTTGTAAATTAATTTATAATGTCTTATTTAGTAAGATTTCTAATAATTTTAGAAAATCTACGGATTTTCTAACTTTTCGGAAATTGAATATTTCCGATCCCAAAACGCTACCGAAATCTTTGATTTTGGCGCATGTAAAAATTTTCAATTTTTGAATGTTGTAAAATCGGAGATTTTACACAAGCAAAAACGAAGTTTTTGCATGCTTCGCGTTGGAGGTCCAAAAAATTCCCAGAATTTTTGAGGTTGAGAAAAATCTGTCAAAATCATAGATTTTGATGCAATCGAAAATCTCTGATTTTCGATAGCTTTGATTTTTCGAACCTAAAATCACAGATTTTGAGGATTTTGATCAAATTAAAATTATCTATTACTATCTTTATTATAAATAACTTTTAACTATCCATCTAAACCAACATTTTTAGGTGATATTTTAAATATTTTATTTTAAGTAGAAATTCAACTTAACTTTAACTAGTTAAAAAAAGAAAGGATTTAAAAAAATTTAATGGAATTTACTGGAGTTCTAACTTGATTCCACCAATTTTTGGCCTTAAGAAATTGTATATCAATGCTAAAATTGCGTAGACTATGAATGAACCTATAAATCCACCTACAGTTAATCCAACTAAGAGTCCAACACCGAAAATAGCGGATCCATATATTGCACTGATTATAGTAGCTATTATTCCTACAATGATTGCAATCACTGCTACAATAACTGCAGTTATTAATGCTAATTGCACGGGTGCAACTGATAGTATCTCGTACATATTTTCTGCGCCTGCTGCAAAGTCAAGCTTAATTCCCCCAACTCTTGGCGCTAATAAGTTGTATAATGCTGCTAATATTGCATCTATTATAAATACAACTATAAATGTTACTATTGGTAATATTATGATGGATATGACAGATCCCGCAATTCCAAAAGTCTGTAGCGCTGATAAATCGGATACAGGTATTGTTGTATTTAATGTGGTGTTCAATGGTAATGAGCTCAATGCTTGTACTACTGATGGTATGTATGCTGCAACTAATGGCATAATAATTAACGTAATTATCAATACAAAAATTGCTGAGATGGTAGAAGTTATTAATGCAAATGGCACCACTGGAACTGATTTTATTTCACTAAGATCTTCAAGTCCAAGTTTAATCCCGCCAATTTTAGGAACTAATAGATTGTAAAACAATGCGAATAAAAATGATTGAAGAACACCTATAACAAAGCTGCTTACTGGTGATGAAACAATTGATGCAATGTAAAACCAGAGTACAGCTGAGTTAGCTACAGTTGGAGAGATTGCAAAGGGTATTAATCCTAAAATCACTGTAAATATTGCGTATATGAAAGCCCACACTGCAGAAACTGATGATGTTATCAATGTGTAGGGAACAATTTCAATAGATTTGATTTCTTTAATGTCAACCATATTTTTTACCTCCTTTTATGGTTACTTAGTTTGTAATTAGATAATGGTTTATATAACCTTTTCTTGATTTAAAATCTTTTAATTAAATTGTATGGCTAATATTTAATTAAAATCTATTACAGTTCCTATTTTTAACTTAAAAGTAGAAGTTATGGGCTTTTAAATTGAGAAAAACTGTTAAAAACATACTATTCTTGAGCGCAGAATTGAAAATTTTTGATAATTGCAATGTTAAAAATGGAGCATAAAAAACATTTAATGGACATAAAATTTTAAAAAATCTTTTATTTTGTAGAAAAATAAAATAAAAAAAACCTGTAAAAGGTTTAAACTTTATTCAAGCTCTAATCCGATTGAACCAATTCTTGGAGCTAAGTAATTGTAGAATATGGCTCCCAGTGCTGTTATTATGAAATATAATATGAAATAACCTACGGTCATTCCTATTAATGATAGAACTCCGCCTGTTGGGTCTCCATTTGCACTGAGACTAGCTAGACTTCCAAGGCCTCTAATGAATCCCCATATGGCAAATACAATTGCTATAGATAGTGCTGCTGGGACAACAGGTATGGATGTCAGGTCAAATGCTCCAGTTGTTGGAGTAAAGTTTAATTGTACTTTAGCAACTCTTACAGCCACGTAGTTGTAGAATATAGCTGTTAATGCGTTACCAATAAATCCGGCTATAAATGCTATTATTGGCAGTACAATAATTAGGAATATGGCTAAAAATACTCCTCCTGCCGCCAGGGCCTGGCCAGTTGGGAGTGTAGCATTTGTCATATTTGTTGCGTTGGCTATGGCCTGTGATATAGTTGGAATGGAGCCGCTTAGGCCTGCAATTGCTGGTAAGATGGCTGCTGTCAGGAATATTCCAATAATAAATGCCCATATGGCTTCAATACTTGCTAAAATCAGTGCAAATGAAACTACAGGAATATTTGTTAATTCATTACCGTCTAAACCTAATTTTATGCCGCCTAATCTTGATACTAAGCCGTTATAAAGCAATACGCTGAAGAAGTTCACTGCTAAACTAATGAAAAATGCGCTTATAGGGTATATTATAATCAAAGCTGCGCCGGCAAATGTCATAAATGCTTTAATACCTTGAGCTTGGGGTATAAAAGATGCTATAGTTCCAAAAGTGATGAATATTATTATTGCTGCTATGAATGCTAGAATGGCTCCTATTGAAGATGACATCAGTGTAAATGGTGCTAGTTTGACAGCTTTAATCTCTTTTACGTTAACCATTTTTTCAACCTCCAAATTTTTTTAACAAAAAAATTTGGGGTTCCAAAAATTCATTCTGAATTTTTGATAACCTCCAAAGTTCTTTATTTTGGTTCAGAAAATCTTTCAAAATCTATCAAAAATTCTTTGATTTTGACGCTATGAAAAACCCAATTTTTCATAAGCTGAGATTTTCTTCAACCTCGTTTTAAGTTCTAATATCCCCTATATTATATTATATTCGCTTAATATATATCTTTTTCTATTTGAATTCTAAAATAGCTCTTTTTTGGCAGAATTACTTAGATTAGGAAGTAATAAAATTATATTGTTCCTTAATAAGGTGATAGTATGTGCAGAATTTTGGGTAAAAAAGAATTAAAGATTAAAATTAAACTTAAAAAAAGTAAATGAAATTTATTTTATGTAGATAATAAAAAGAATATGGTTAGAACCATCTTTTTGATGCTTCTAGGACATTATCTACTATTTCAACAGATGATCCAATGTAAGTATGGGGATCCATTATTTCTTTAATTTCATCCTCAGATAGATACTGTTTGATTTCGTCGTTTGTTAAAACTATATCAAGCAGTCCTGTATTTTTTTCGTAAGCTTCCATTGAACAGTCTCTTGCCAGCGCATAGGCGGTTTGTCTACCCATTCCCCTTCTTGTAAGTTCTGCCATGAATCTTTCTGCCATTATTAGTCCGTGGGTACAATTGAGGTTTCTTTCAATGTTTTCTGGATAAAAGACAAGATTATTAAGCAGTTTGTTTGTTAGGTTGAGTATATAATCTGTAAGTATACATGACTCTGGTAGAATTATTCTTTCACATGAAGAGTTTGTAAGATCTCTTTCATGCCATAATGGGTTGTTTTCAAGTGCAGGAGTAACATAAGAACGTATTACTCTTGATATGCCGTTAATTCTTTCTGCTGTAATTGGATTTCTTTTATGTGGCATTGTGCTACTGCCAACCTGTTTTTTAGGGTCGAATTTTTCTCCAACTTCTTTAATCTCAGTCCTTTGAAGACTTCTGATTTCTACAGCAATTTTGTCGAGGGTACTTGCTATATTTGCAAGGTTCATAATGAATTCTGCATGGTTGTCCCTTTGCACGATCTGGTTTGAAATTAAAACTGGTTTAAGGCCCAAAATTTCAGATACCTTCTTGTGAACATCTAAACCCTCTTTGCCGAGTGCTGCTATGGTACCAACTGCACCAGTTAGCATGCCCACGCATAAACGGTTTTTACATTCGTCCATCCTTTCAATCTGCCTGTGGAACTCATCAGCCCATAATGCAAATTTCATACCGTAGGTTAGTGGAAGTGCATGCTGTCCATGGGTTCTTCCAATACAAACAGTATTTTTATGTTCTTCAGCTAGATTAAGAAGGGTTTTAGTAACTTTAACCAGTTTTTCCCTTAAAATTTCTATTGATTCTTTAAAAAGAAGTGACTGTGATGTATCAATTATATCATTGGAGGTTGCTCCAAAATGAACATATTCTCCTGCATCTCCTTCACATGCTTCTGCAAGAGCTTTTACAATGGATGCAATATCGTGATTGGTTTGTCTTTCAATCTCTTTTACTCTTTCCAGTGTAACATCTTTTGTATTTGCGTTTTCTCGTATCTGGGCTGAAGCTTCCTTTGGAACTAAGCCAAATTCGGATTCTGCTTCTGCAAGAGCAGCTTCAACATCGAGCATTTTTTGAAGTTTATTTTCTTCTTCCCAGACATTTCGCATTTCTTCTGTTCCGTACCTGTATTCAATAGGGTGAATTGCCATGTATATCTCTCTGGTCTAAAATTTTTTAATTAAGTTGATACTGTAAAACGTAGTGCTATACA
>JAEZKE010000003.1 GCA_023436175.1 Methanobacteriota archaeon | reverse complement strand
TATTTGGATTTCTTATAGGCCTATTAGTGTCCACTTTAGGTGGGGGCGGAGGAGGGTTGTATGTACCTGTTTTGACGTTGATTTTTGGTGTAACTCCACAGGTGGCTGTGGCCACATCTTTGGCATCTGTTTTACCCACCACTGCTGCAGGTGCCTTAAGTCATTATCGTGAAGGTAATGTAGACATTCGTACAGGATTAATTTTAGGAATTGGCGGAATAGTGGGTACAATAATAGGGGCATATATTGCCAATATGATACCTCCAATGCTTTTAAAAAAGATTTTAGGCGCTTTTATGTTAATAATGCTAATTCCAACACTAAGAAGTATGCTTAAAAGACGTAAAAGTAAAAATGAAGTTAAAAAAGAATCTTCAAAACTTGCTGGACCTAAAAGGATTATAGCTTCTCTTTTCGGTGTGGCTGGTGGAATACTGGCAGGAGTTTTTGGACTAAGCGGGACACCGCCAGTTACTGCAGGACTTTATAGTTTAGGACTGCCTGCTATGATGGTGGTAGGTACAACTATATTTGTACTCATCTTTAACTCTATTACAGGCATAGGAACATATTTATTATTAGGAAGGCTTGATATACCTCTGGTACTCCTTCTTGGCTGTGGATCAGTTATAGGTGCATTTTTAGGTCCCAAACTACTTAAAAGAGTTAATCCAAAGACCTTTGAAAAAATCTATGGGCCTTTGACCATGGGCATAATGCTTATTTCAGGTGCAGCATTGTTACTTACATGAATTAACCAATAATTTTGCCAGTATAAATTAATCATTTAAAATTATTTTTTTTTATTTTTATGCATACTCTTTAAACTTTATTATAGTTTCAATGCAGTGGTTAATGTATCAAATTTGAGTTTAAATCAGCTTATTTTTAGTATCATATAGTAAATAAAATCTCTATATTTTAAAGTACTTAAAAAAGAATAATTTTATACAGTCATAACTTTAAATAAATCAATATTTAATCATCTTTTGGAGAAAGAATATGGATAGGGATAGCTTTAAAAAATATATATTTATAATTAATAACGATAAAATTAGTAAATATTTAATGAATAGACTTAATGGATATGCTGTAATTTTAATTTTAGGGGCAATAGTACTAAATTTAGTAATCTTTTTTTATTTTAACAGCTTAACTTTCCTTTCTAGTGTGGAAAACAGATTAGATTTTATGGTTTTTATTTTAACAGTTATATTAGTCGATGCTACTCTCTCATTACTTTCTTTTACTTATATCCTGGTTATTAAAGAAGATGATAAAAATTCAATGGATTTGAAGGGAACAGAAATTGTCAGTGATAAATCACCTGCTGAGATAAGTTATTTAATTAAAAACTGGAAAGACGGATTGAAAACCAAATCTGAACATTTACAAAACCAGAAAAAGAAGCTCTTAAAATACATATCTAAAATAGAAAATAATACTTTACAGGTCGAACAAGAAAAAATAGCCTACCAAAGAAAGCATGAGAAAAGAAAAAATGGCATGCATAAAACAAAAGAAATAGATCGGGCTAGTAGATTGCCTGTTTATATAATTGAGTCCAGATTACTGGAAATAAGTGAAAATTTAAATGTTTTCGATGATGATCTGGAAGAACTTGAAAATAATGAAGTTAAATCTCATTTAAAGGAAGCTTTGACCTTAAATGAGAAATTAAAAGACCTCGAAAATGAACTGGTTGAAAATTTAACGCTTTTAGAGTATTCCATGGAAGTATACAACTTCAAAACTCTAAAGTTAATTGGAAGGTTGTTTTTCCAGAGTTCAATATCAATTATTATTGGATTTTTCATTTTAGGAGTTTTAATATATGTATTGCATTATCCTTCTATTTTTGAAGTCTTCCAAAGCTTTGCAAATATACCTGTGCAATTAATATTGCTTTTTGCCACTATTTTTATTTTAGATGGTTCATGGTCTTTTCTGAGAGCAGTGTATTCTTTTTTCAATTTGTATATAAGGGATTAAAAGTGGAAATTTAATTTTTTTTATATTTTAATAATTAAGGAGTTTCATTCTCCTTAAAAATATTGAATAATGTTATAATTTATATTTTTTTTATTATTTTTTCCGCCTTTTATATGGCTTTACCCATCTCATAGGCTTCTGTCATTGCACTGCTACCTTTAATGTCACCAATATTCCAGGCTCCAGTTCCATATATTATACCTTTTTCTTTCGCCCTGCTGAGGACGGAAGTAAATCCTCTGAATCCTTCTATGGTCCTTTCAAGAGCATGTTTTCTTGTGACTGCTGCAGTAGCAATGAAATAAAAGTCCTTGTTGCATATTTCAGTATACCTTGAATAAGTTCTATCGATCAGCGTTTTCATCTGTGCATCCATGGTATAGAAATAAACAGGTGTTGCCATGACAATTACATCAGCTGCAATCATCTTATCCAGGACTTCAACCATGTCATCGTTCTGATCACAGATACCTCCATTCTTTTTACACGTATCACAGGCAATACAATAATTAATTTCTTTATCCTGTAAGAAAATTTTTTCCACTTCATTACCTGCCTCTTTTGCTCCAAGCATAAACTGATCGCATAAAAAGTCAGAATTTCCCCCTTTTCGTGGGCTGCCTGATAGAACCAATACTTTTTTACTCATTGAATTATCCTCCAATTATAAATTATTTTAAATTGTTATATTCTTCATCTGTTACAGGTTCCAACCATTCTGCAGGACCTGCTTTAGCATTTGTTTCAATGGAGAGATGTACAAACCCGCTGTCATGAGCTGCTCCATGCCAGTGCTTTATATTTGGAGCTATTTTTATTACATCACCAGGATTAAGTTCCTGTGCTGGTTTTCCTTCCTCCTGATAGTAACCACGTCCCCATGTTACTAACAAAATCTGCCCGCCTGGATGCTTATGCCAGTTATTCCGACAGCCAGGTTCAAATGTTACATTGCCTATTGGACAATTAAATACATCATCGCCTGGCACCAGCATATTAAGCCGGGCATTACCTGTAAAATAGTTACTAAACTGTTCGGGAAGTTTTTTTCCTTTGGGAAAGATTATACTTTCACTTAAATCGATTGATTTATCCATATTTTATATCTCTTAATTATTAATTCGTGCAGAATTAATCATTCATATAGCTCTTTAACCTTCTTCAATTCCTGAATTATCTTGATATTCTGCGGACAATGTTCTTCGCATACACCGCATCCAGTACATTCAGATGATCGTTCATTCTCCATTACGAGAGCATTATAATGAAATTGGTATTCTTCCTTTGTCTCTGGACTGCCGAACAGGAAATAGTCATTATATTTTGAAAAATTCTCGGGGATATTTACACCAGAAGGACATGGTAAACAGTAGCCACAGCTGGTGCAGTTAATCTGCAGCTTTTTTTCAAAGATTGATTTTGCCTGATCTGTAATTTCTAATTCTTCATCTGTCAAGGTATTTGGATGAGCCTCTTCTGCAATTTCTAAATTTTCTTTAAGCTGATTCATAGTGTTCATCCCGCTTAAAACCACTGATACTTCAGGGTGATTCCAAACCCACCTTAAAGCCCACTCAACAGGAGATCTCTTCACATCTGCCCCATCAAATACATCTTGAACTTCTTGAGGAATGTTAGTGGCTAGCTGTCCACCTCTTAAAGGCTCCATAACGGCTATACCTAAACCTTTTTTGTATGCATATTCTAAGCCTTCTTTTCCTGCCTGATACTCATCATCTAAATAATTGTACTGGATTAAACAGAAAGACCAATCGTATTGGTCAACTACCTCTTTAAAGAGTTCAAGTCGGTGGTGGAATGAAAATCCAGCATGTTTTATTCTTCCATCAGCAATAGATTGATCCAAAAACTCTTCAAAGCCCAGTTCTTTCAAATTTTCCCAGTAGAACCTGTTAATGCCGTGAACCATGTAAAAATCAATATAATCTGTTTCTAGACGTTTTAACTGTTCATTTAAGTATTTATCCATATCTTCTCTGGTTTTTATTACCCAACTTGGGAGTTTTGTAGCTATTTTCACTTTTTCTCTGTATCCATCTTTTAATGCTTTTGCTACAAAAGGTTCGCTTTCGCCTCCATGATCCATACCAGTGCCATGATATGGATATGCGGTATCAATAAGGTTCACACCCTGGTCAATGGCATAACGAACCATATTTATGGCATTTTCTTCATCAATTTTAGTTGGATCCTCTCCAATTACAGGAAGCCGCATACAACCAAACCCTAAAACTGAAACCGTTTCACCTTTTTTTCCAAAATCTCGGTATAACAGGAAAATTCCTCCTTATAAAAGTGTTTTTTATAAATCTTTAATTTAAATTAGTAAAATGCGTATTACCTGGAAAATGCTCCAAATCATGGATTTTAGTCCATAAACACAGTGTGTTTGAGTGTTGCTAAAAATCAAGGATTTTTATGGCCTACAAAACTGTCAAAACCTTCGGTTTTGATACCTGCGAAATTTTCAAGTTTCAAACAGCAAAATTAAAAATTTTGCATGCTTTGTATTAGAGCTCTCCAAACATCTCAAGATTTATTTATAAATGACGATAAACAAATCATGTACAAACAGGTCATATATAAAAAGTATTAAACTAACTTAAAGTAATTTTTCTAACAAATAGGTAATTACCATTTGGTAAGTAAGAGGAAATTAGCATGGGACAAGATGATTATTATTTCAATGAAGTGTATCGAACTATTGATGAGACCTTTGACTATCTCAGAAAAAAATGGAATATTAAGATAATTAAAGGATTATTCTGTGATTGTAAACATTTTAAGGACTTTTTAGAAAGCCATCCTACTTTAAGCAGTAAAGTTCTCGCCGAACGATTAAAAGAATTAGAGCATAAAGGCATAATTGAAAAAAAAGTAATAAGCTCTACTCAGACAGAGTACTACTTAACTGAAAAAGGCCGTAGATTAAATAAGATAATCTTCAACATGTTTGATTTTGCTTTAGACGAAGTTATGGAGAATGAATCTAACTCTAAACTAAAAGAAAAGTCCAAAGAAAATCTAAGAGTTTGTTTAAACATGTAACCTTAAGATTTTTCGTGTCATTTATATATTAAATTTATTGTTATGATATCAAATATCATGTTGTGGATATATGGAGTTTTAATGGCAATAGGTTTTGCAGTATTTGGTTTCTGGACAGGTTCATTTGTACTTGTTACCCTAACTGGTAATTCCTCACAAACTATTTCTTTAATTGGTGGAATAATAGGGATGATAATCGGAATTTTAGTAGGTATAGGTCCTGTTATTGTAATGGAAACTATGAAGAAAACTAAAAAGCAAACTCAGAGTAAAAAAAGCAATAAGTAACTTTTATCTAATGGATTGAGTTTTTCATTTTTGGTAAGTTTTCCGTTAATTATTTTTTAGAAAATACAACTTAATTTCTCAAAAAAATTGTTGATGCTTTTTCAACACCCAAGAAATTAAAAAGATTTTATAGTGCTCTTTTTACTGATTATAAATAACTTTCAGAATATGTCAATTAATTGTTAAAAGTTTATAAAAATACATAAAAATGTATCATTTGATGTATATTTAATTATTATAATATATTGACTTTGATAAGTTTTTAAAAATAATAACTACTTAATAAAAATAATTAATTGACAGTTTAATTAAATAACTTTTTCTATTTTCATTAGATCATAAATAATATTATACCTTCTTAACTTATACATGATTAAAGGGGATTATAATGGGATACTTGATTTGTGATAATTGCGATATTTATTATGAAGTAGATGAAGACTTTAATAATTTTGATATTTGTGAAAATTGTGGTGATACATTAAAATTTTATAATAGTTTTGATGACTATTATAAGGAAAAGAGTGAACCTCAAAGAGAAAAAATAGCTGTTCGTAAAGGCTATGCTGAAAAAAAGAGCTCAAGATATAACTCTATATTAATCATAGGTGCAATTTTTAGTTTAATTGGACTTATTGGATTCATAGTTACTTTTTTATCACTAATTATTTTATTCATTGGTATTGGATTAATTTATTATGGATATAATAATGGTAAAAGCTGGAATAAAGGAATAAAAGGAGAATCTATTGTTGCAGAATATTTAAACCAGTTGCCTAAAGATTATTTTGTTTTTAATGATGTTAAGTTTCCTGGAAGTTATGGAAATCTGGATCATATAGTAATAGGACCTACTGGAATCTACGTAATTGAAACTAAAAATTATGATGGATCTTTCTTGGTTAAAGATGATGAATGGTTCTATAGAAATGGCAATAGGGTTAAAAAAGCTAAAGGGCAGCCTGGAAAACAGGTGATGGTTAATTCAATATCTTTAAAGAAATTTTTGGCTGATAATGGTATCAATATGGGAGGAGTATGGATTAATTCTATTGTCACACTCATAAACAACAATTTTAAAATTGAACAAAAACCACAACGTTATAACGTTTTGTTCCCTTCCACTATACCTCAATTTATTTTGAATTCTAATAGAAAGATTGATGTTGATGTTCTTAAAGAGATGGCTCTTTTAATTGAACCTTGCTGTATTGAATTGTCATATGTTAATATCTAATATAAGTTAAGATTATAGATAATTGATAGATAAAAGCAGAAGCATTGAAATATCATAACATTAAATGATTAAATATATTTTTTTGTATTTTTGATTCCAATCAACTGTCAAAATTCGAAGAATTTTGACTTTCCGAAAATCAAAAATTTTCGTCAACTTCGCTAAACCTGTCTATAACGAAGTTTGATAATATTTTCAAAAATTTTTTAAAATTTAACCTGCAGGTCTACATTATTTCTAAGTTATAGGACATCATTTCATGAATATATCCTGTAAAATATTACAATTTATATAATTATTACTAATATTTACTTTCTGATACTTTGAAGTTGTTATAATTAGTGAATATACTTTTAAAATCACAGATGTTTGTAGTTACTTGTGAAAAACGATATCATTTTTAATCAAAAAATCTAAACTATTGTGAAGACAGTTATAATAATATAACTTTAAAATAGTGGGGGTCTCTTATGGATAATTTTGATAGTATTGATATGGCAGCTACCTTTTTAGATGCCGCATACAGATGTAAACCGTCAGATTTAGAGTCTTTGCTTCAAAAAATTGAACTAGAAATTAAAAACAGCGATCAGACTGATAAAATTCTTTTAAGGGCTAAAACAGTTGTAACCAGTAAGTTAGCATTGCATTTCAGTAAATAACTTTGTTTTTTTATTAAAATTATGTAGTTCTTCACTTTTTGTATAATAAGGATTCGCGTCATATCCTTATTATACAAAAATCGTGTTCTAATCTGTGTTATAATTTATAAAAATCTTAATATTAAAATGACTTTTTTATTCTGTTATTAATTTAAGCAACGTTCAAAAGTTTTAAAATCAAAAATAAAATAAAAATCTGAAAAATTGCTATAAATCAACCATTACATATATACTAACTGAGCCATTTATTGCAATTTTTAAGTATTTATAATTTTGGAAAATTTACATGTAAACTCATCAGTTTTAGTTATAGAATTATTGTTAATTTTAATTTTAAGTATACCTAAAATATTTTCAAAATTTTAAAACTTCAACTGCTATTTTTATTAATAAGTAAATTGGTGTTATCTATTTTTAAACTAATATTAAAAAATAAGAATTAATTATTATATAATATATGGGAGGTAAGTTAAATGGCAGAAGTTGATTTCAGCGTGATAAATATTAAAAGATGTTTATGTCCAAAGTGTCCTGTGCAGGCAGAAAGTATATGTGTAGAAGGTAAATGGAGATTGATGCAGGAAATAGCATGGGCAAGTGAAACTGGGATATATTTTGAAGCTGATAGAGTTCCTGGAATGTACTGCTCTACTGGTAAAGCCCTATGTAATGATCTTAATCCTAAAAAAATGTGCATATGTGAAAAATGTCCTGTATGGAAAGAAAATAATTTAAAAAATGGGGAACCAACCCTCTATTTCTGCCAAAAGGGGAAAAGTAAAAAATAAGACATGATATGAATTAATTTTATAATTTATCTATTTTTTTGAGTGCATCTTTAAATTCAGTTTTTATTATATCTCCACTGTCTAACATTGATTTAAGTTCAAAAGCTAAAGTCTTTTTGTTGATTTCCCTGTCTTTAATTTGAAGATTTTCATATGCTATTTTAATTGCAGGATCTTCATGTGTTAACTGTACTAAATCCGGCGTTTCAGGTTTTTCTACTGTTTCGGCACTTTTTGCATCAACTACTTCTAAGTTACATGCTTTAGCACTGGGGTTCCATGATTGAACTGCTTTTATTTTAACTTTTCCCACGTTTTCATTAACGCTCTTTCTAAAAGTATCAAAATTAACGGAATAACTTTCCTGAACGTTCATGGACGCATTGTTGAGCGCATGGTTTAAACTGTCAATTAAAGCGTATACTCTGCCTCCTTTTTCACCATAAATGTTACCGGATTTAGGATAATAAGATGTTATAAGTCCACATATCCATTTTTGTTTATTTTCATGGTCTGTAATTATAATATAAAATTCATTGATATCCGTTTTTTTAATTAACCTCTTTTTCATCTCCCCTATATAAATCTCACCTGTTATTTCCTCTCCAGGATCAAGTTGATTTAGAAACTTCGTGTTATATTCATCACTCTTATCTTTACTGCCTTTTTGTATCCCTAAATCCAGCATTATAACCACCCATTTGATAATATTAATATGTCAGTTAAATATATTAAAAATATGGGATAGGATTTAGATATTTAATTTGTAAATCCATCTGTAACTCTATTTTAAAATGAGAAAATTGAAATAATATTTGGCAATGACTTAATTATTAAATCTTTAACATTACTCTGTAACAGTCATCTGTAAATTTATTCAATTTTATGTAATGAAAGAACTGAAATCATTCGATTTGTAACTTTAACCACATAATAACTTAGCCAAAGCTCTGAAATAATTGAGATTTCATTTATTATAACTTATAACTAATACTCAACTTTAAAATTTAAAGTAATTTTTTAATTCTTATCCCATTTCTTCAAAGTGCTTAACACTTTCGAGAGGTACTTTAGTCCTTAAAATTTTACATCCTGTGTTACTATCCTGTACAATGCCAACGCCACTTCCAAATAAACGTTCTAATTCTGCTAAATATGAAACTGAAACCTTGAAATCTTTGCTAAGCTCGATATAGATATAAAGATTAGTTCTGGAATATTCTTCAAATGTATCTTCCCTTTGAGCAAGCTTTATTATTGGATTTCCCTCTTTTAAATCTACTAAAAGCATATATATTATATTATCTAACCTTTCCAACATGTTATGTCCCCAATATGCCTGATTAATTCATTTAATTATATTACTGCTGTTTATTGAGTATACCTGCTTATTTAATATAGTATCTAAAATATTCTTTACGAACATTTAATACAGACATTTTTCCAAGTTTTAATATATTTCAAATTCATTTAGTTGAACAACTTTCTGTTACTATATTGGTTTTAGATACAGATATTATTTATTGAGGTATATATGTGATTTAATAGAGTATGAGTATATCAATACACTTCAAAGAAATTTACAGTATCACCTTGAAATAAGACATTTAAAACTTAAATGAAGTAATTAGCTGAATTGAAATTTTTAGAATATAAATTATAATATCAAGATAAAACTTCAAATTGAAAATCTTTATATAGATGTTCTTAAAGTATTTAAATAAAAAGAGTTTTATTTAGTAAAAATAACCTATTTTGGTGATTATTATGAAAGATAACGAAATTAAATCAGTCGCAGTAATGGCATTTAACAATCTTAAAAGTGTTGAAATTGCAAAAAATCCGGATGCATCAGAAGAAGTAGGAATGGATGTAAGAGAAATGTTGCTTGGATTTGACACCAAAGAAGCATTAGCTGATGCCTTAAAATTAATTAGTGAAAAAATGGATACAGATAATGATGTAGACGCTGAAGATCTTGCAGTTGTCATAACCAGAACACCTATAATGACTGCAAATGGCCAGTGGTTCCTTGAAATAGATGCTGATGACTTTACACATTACTTTACAGAATAAATTAAATATTAAGGGGTATTAAACCTCCACAATTCTTTATTTTTTAAGTGTGCAAATTTTATTTAATTAAGATGTTTTGATATTTATTTTAAATTTTTTTTATATATGACTGAAACTTTGAGGGTCTAAGAAATAGAACGCAGTCATTTACTCTAACTTGAATCACTGATCTGATTAATTACAGCCTGATGCATTCTCCTTATGAATTCAATTCTCTCTTCATATTTTAAAACATCTAGATAGCATTGAGCAACAAGGTTAAATGAAAATGGCGAGGGGATAATTGTATTTATCTGTTTTGTTTCAAGTTGTCCGCTTTCAATCATTTTTAAAACACGTTTTGCGTTTTTAAGATCCATGAAGTCTTCTATCACTTCTCTTCTTGCTTCTTTAAGTATTGAAAAGTTTTCATCAAGTTCTTTAACAAAGTTTAACAGTATTTTGCCTTTAATATGCTGTCTGGATACACTTTTTTCTTTTCCTTTATAACGCCTTAAGATCATCAGTGCCCTTCCAGCACAATGCCGGAATCTCCCTGCTAACGTTTCAGTTTTATCAATTGCTTTAATTAAGATTTCTTCAATATTTTCAGAGGTAAGGTCATTAAATGCTTCTAAACCTCCTATTTTACCTTCTGAACTTAAATAAAACCCGTTGTCAGATATTGAAATCATAATATCTCGTTTATATTTTTTAGCAAGGATATAAGCCACAGCACGAGATAATGCGTCGTTGACTCTTCTTCCAAAGCAAGTATGGAAAACAACGAACTTTCTGCCTCCAAAACCCTTGTAATGTTCTATAAGAAGTTTTTTATTGCTTGGAATTATCGCATAAAGGTATTGCTCCCTGAAATATTCATAAATTGAGTTTGCTGCATTGTAATCAACATAAAGAAATTCGTGAATAAAATCCATTATTTCTTCCTTGCTGCGCTTGCAGTAAAATTTACCTTCCATCAGTGCCCTGAATCTTTGAATCTCAAGTGCAAGGTCAAAAGAAAGAGGCAGCTGTTCTGAAAACCATGAAGGAATACTTGGAGGTCCTGAAGAAGGAGTAACATTTAAAGTCATTCCCCTTGCATAATTGAAACGATAAATTCGTCCCCCCAGAACAAATGTATCCCCTTTTTGAAGTTTTTCCATGAAATCTTCTTCCACATGTCCAACTACCTGACCAGCACATTTAACTCTGGCAGATGATCTATCTGGAATAGTACCGATATTGGTTGAATATAACATCCTGGCCAATTTTCCCCTTTTTCCAAACATGTTAGTGTCATAATCAGCCCATATTTTAGCATAGACGTATCTATCTTCCAAATCTGTATATTCTCCAGCTAAATAACTTAAAACACTCAAATAATCATTTATTGATAGATTTCTATAACAGTAACTTCTTTTAACTAGATCATATGTTGTATCAATGTCCTGTTTGCTTTCTATTGCCATCCCATAGATATGTTGGGATAAAACATCCAGACAATTTTCAGGGATATGTATTTCATCTATTTTCCCCTCAATTGCATTTTTCAGTATCAATGAACATTCCACAAGGTCATCCCTATCTACAACAATGATTCTTCCTTTAGATTTTTCATGTAACTTGTGTCCGCTTCTTCCTATACGTTGTAATGCCCTTGAAACAGATTTAGGAGAACTTATAAGTATAACTAAGTCTATATATCCTATATCTATCCCTAATTCTAAAGATGTGGAAGAGACTACAACTTTTAATTTTCCATTTTTCAGTTTATCTTCAGTTTCAAGACGTAATTCCTTTGAAAGAGAAGAGTGATGGGTCATGATATTGCTGTCGTCATATCTATCTTTAAATCTCTTTTTAAGGTTAAAAACTACACTTTCTGTACCACTTCTGGTATTTGTAAATATTAAAGTAGTTTTATGGGATTGTATCAATTCATTTAGAAGATCATAGGTTGCATTGTTTATTTCATTTGGATCTGAACTTATTATGTCATCAACAGGACACAAAACCTTCATATCAAGCTGTTTTAAATAATTTACATCCACAATCTTACAGTCCCTAACTTCTCCATCTTGAGATCCTACCAGATAATGGGCCACCTTTTCAAGGGGATAAACAGTTGCACTTAATCCAATTCTGGTAAATCTGCCTGCGAGGTTCTGCAGCCTCTCTAAAGTTAAACTAAGGTGGACTCCTCTTTTATTATCTGCAAGAGAGTGGATTTCATCTATTATGACGTATCCTACGTCCTGTATTTTTTCTCTAAATTTAGGGGCGCAGAGAAGAATTGACAGTGTTTCAGGAGTTGTAATCAGTATGTGAGGTGGTTTTTTAAGCATTTTTGTCCGTTCATACTGGCTTGTATCTCCTGTTCGTACAGCCTTTCTAATTCCGAGTTCTTTACCTGCAATTTTTTCAATTTCGCGTAAAGGTTCATCTATGTTTTTTTCAATATCATTATCAAGTGCTTTTAAGGGAGAAATGTAGATACAATAAACTTTATCCTCTAATTTATCCATATCAGAAAGCATGGTTAATTGACTTATAATAGAAAGAAATGCAGTGAGTGTTTTTCCCGATCCCGTAGGCGATGAAATAAGGATGTTGTTCCCTTTGTGTACATCCATAATGGAAAGCTTTTGAGATTCTGTAAATCCATCAAACTTGTTTTTAAACCATTCTTTTACCCAGGGATGTAATAATTTATAAATCTCATGGTCTTTGTAGATTTTTTCCTGTCTTTTAATCATTTTTATCCTTTACTATAGTTTAATTTACTAAAAAAGAATTATATTACACAATTTAATGCATTATAAATTTTGTTCCATTTTTTATCTTCTTTAATTAATTTTTAATTAAAAGAGAATTATGTTTTTATCTTCAATAAATTCTTTATCTTCCCAAAATTCATGACTTCAAAGTTTTCAATCGCAAATACTTCAAAATCACCTAAATAAACATCTTTTAAAAATGGAGAGATGGTTTTTTGCTGTAAGCAGTCTGAACCTTCAGTTATAAAATTAAAAGAAGGCATTATTATAAAGTTTTTGTTGTTTACTTTACCCTTTAAGAAGCATTTTACCTTTTCTAACCTTTCTCCACTTCGAAGCCCAATACTGGGGTGTTCATGGCCAATAATTACAGTATTTTCTTCCATTTCATCAAAATCATCAGGTAT
>JAEZKE010000131.1 GCA_023436175.1 Methanobacteriota archaeon | reverse complement strand
CTGAAAGTTCTGTAATGATGTAGCCATTTGTGGTTCCATATATTCGTTTTCGCTTGGTTTCAAAGGGTGTTTTAAACCTGACCTCACCAACTACAACATTATCAATACTTCGAATTTTTTCTGCATCGTCTGATATTTTAAGGGTTATTTCCTGTTCTTCCGCAACTTTAACCAATTCATCATCAGTTTGAATAGCTCCAGAATAAAGATATTCCTCAAGTTTTTCTCTTTTCTCTTTATCTCCAAAAAACCCGATTCTTCTTTTGTCTCCAGCCATTACACAACCATTACTTCCAATATATGATATTATAAGACTCATTTAAACCACCTGATTGTTTTAAATGGTTCATTTCAGACCTATTATCCAAATTATCAACTTTATGACAACTGTGATGATAGATCTACATGAAACTTTGTATTTTTGAATTCATTGTTGCCTCATTAATCTGTTTTCAACTATATGAAATATGATTTTCTCTATATCTGGCAAAAGATTCAAAGACCAACATATTCTCAGTTAACATGCATGTATGTTTTCTATTTAATTTCATGTTTGATTTTTTAATTATATTAATTTGCGTTTTGAACCAATGTAAAGATAAAAAAATATATTATTTTAAAGATAAAGATAATACCAAGAAAAAAATTTCAATTTTCAACAAAAATACAGCGAAAATCAAGTTATTCTGTATATCATTTATTTAAATAACTCATTTTAAATTGATTGCATTAAAATCTAAGACATGTAACACGCCTATTTGCTCCAAATAAGACTTTAAAAATATTTATTTTAACCAGATTATTATCAGAGGTGTACATATGAGCCCGGGAAATAAGCTTAAAAAATTGGAATATAATCACTTGATAAATGAAAAAAGTCCTTATTTAATTCAACATGCAGATAACCCTGTGGATTGGTATGCATGGGGTGAAGAAGCTTTCAAGAAAGCAAAAAATGAGAATAAACCTGTTTTTTTATCAATTGGGTATTCAACATGTCACTGGTGCCATGTTATGGCCCATGAATCCTTTGAAGACCCAGAAATTGGCAACTTAATGAATGAAGTGTTTGTTTCAATTAAAGTAGACCGTGAAGAACGGCCTGACCTGGATAACATCTATATGACTGTTTGCCAGTTAATGACTGGAACCGGAGGATGGCCGCTGACTGTAATAATGACTCCAGATAAAAAGCCTTTTTTTGCAGGGACATATTTTCCAAAAATAAGCATGTATGGAAGAGTTGGCCTTAAAGACTTAATTTTAAATATTAGAGATATGTGGAATGAGAGGCCAGAAGAAGTCCTTGATTCTGCAGATCAGATAATTGAAGCACTTCAAAAAGTATCAGAAACCTCATCAGGAAATGAACTTGATGAGAACATACTCGACAGTGCATATGAAAGCCTTTCCAATAATTTTGATGAAATCAATGGCGGCTTTGGAGGTGCTCCTAAATTTCCTACAGCACATACCCTTCTATTTCTGCTTAGATACTGGAAGAGGAACCAGAATGAAAGAGCACTAACTATGGTAAAAGAAACCCTTGATTCTATGAGAAATGGCGGAATTTATGATCATATAGGATTTGGTTTTCATCGTTATTCTGTAGATCAGGAGTGGCTGGTACCTCATTTTGAGAAAATGCTCTATGACCAGGCGATACTTGCAATGGCATATACAGAAGCTTTTCAGGTAACGGGAGATGAAAAATACAGAGATACCGTACAGGAAATTTTTGAATATGTTCTAAGAGATATGCAATCTCCAGAAGGTGGTTTTTATTCAGCTGAAGATGCAGATAGTGAAGGGGTTGAAGGTAAATTTTACATTTGGACAAAAGATGAAATTTATAAAGTTTTAGGAGAAGAAGATGCCAAATTTGCATCCAAAGTATTTAGCGTAAACTCGGAAGGCAACTTCAACGAAGAAGCATCTCAAAGAAAAACTAATTCCAATATACTTCACCTTGAAAATTCGATTGATGAAATATCAGAGACTTTAGGAATAAAAAAGGAAGATGTAAAAAGAAAAATGGAAAAAATTAGGGAAAAACTCTTTAATGTCCGTGAAAAACGTGTTCATCCACATAAAGATGATAAAATACTCACCGACTGGAACGGATTAATGATATCTGCCCTATCTAAAGGAGCACAGGTATTTGATGATGAAAAATATTTAAACGCAGCTGTAAGATCTGCAGATTTTATAATTGATAATTTATGCGAAAATAACCGTCTTTTGCACCGCTATCGAGATGGTGAAGCTGCAATAAATGCAAATTTAGATGATTATTCATTCTTTATATCTGGACTTTTAGAACTCTATGAAACATCATTCAATTTAAAATATCTTAAATCTGCAATAGACTTGAATAATACATTATTAGATCATTTCTGGGACAGTGAAAACGGAGGGCTTTATTTTACGCCAGATGATGGGGAAGACATACTTGTTAGAAAAAAAGAGATTTATGACAGTGCTGTTCCATCTGGAAATTCAATGCAAATGCTTAATCTACTGAAGCTTTCTAAAATCACAGAAAATGAAGAACTTAGACATAAAGCGGTTGAAATTGAAAAAACATTTTCCCAAGATGTTGTAAGAACTCCTTCTGCGCATACACAACTTATGGTTGCTATCGATTTTAAGTTAGGTCCTTCTTATGAGATAGTAATTGCTGGAACTCCAGATAGTGATGATACGGATATAATGTTGAATGCTATCCGAACCAATTACATACCTAACAAAACTGTTGCATTAAGACCTCCAGATGATGAAGCTTCCATAAAAATTATTGATTCTTTTAAATTTAAAAAACAAGAAAATGGTAGAGCTACTGCACATATATGTTTAGAAAATGCATGTAAAGCTCCAACAACCGATTTAGATACGATGCTAAGATTCCTAAATCTACATTAAAGGAGGTTTTCATTTGAAGGGACTACTTAATAATATTAAAAAGAAAATGAAAGGTGAGACACCCTTAACTCAAGAAAAAATTAAGGATATAATTTCTGATAAAAATATAATTATAAGTGGAGATACCAAAAGAGAAAATCGAATTCCTCCCGGACAGCATGAAGTAAAATCATGGCCAGTGCTGCATGCAGGGTCAGTTCAGGATATTGACACTTCAAACTGGAAATTCAAGATATTCGGACTTGTTAAAGAAGAAAAAGAACTAGATTATGGTGAATTCATGTCTCTTTCCCAAACAAAGGTGTTCTCAGATATACACTGTGTTACTACCTGGTCAAAGCTTGATAATCTGTGGGAAGGTGTAAGTTCATCAGCAATTAAAGAACTTGTAGACATCCTTCCAGAAGCCAAGTATGTTATGGTTCATGCATCTGGCAATTTTACAACTAATTTATCTATTGAAGACTTTTTTGAGCCAGATGTTCTATTTGCCACTAAACATGATGAAAATCCCCTAAAATCAAAGCATGGAGCCCCTATAAGATTTGTAGTTCCTAAATTATACTTCTGGAAAAGCGCTAAGTGGGTTACTGGCGTAGAATTCATGGCTGAAGACAAGCCAGGATTTTGGGAATCTGGTGGATATCATATGCATGGTGATCCCTGGAAAGAAGAGCGATACAGCTGGCGCAGCAACTATATATAGATTTAAAGTCAAAATATTTAATTAAAAAATGGTAGATTAAGATTAAATAATATAAAATCTAAAAATAGAATTGATTATTATCAAATAATAACTTTTAACAATAATCTGATTTAAATACATCTTTTAAAAATAGTTATATAACTAATTAATATGTTATTTACATGAACTGTTTGACTTGGTAAAATAGTTATATCTTAAATCGAAATATATTTGCAAAGATAAACTGCTTATTCTCTAAAGAATAAACATTAAATCAGAAAATAGTTATATAAAAACCTAAAAGAATATTCAAGGCAAAATATTTTCAATACTTAAAATAATGAGATGATTAAATGAGAGGCAAAATAATAGCAGCTAAATCAGAAGAAAAAAGAGAAAATCCACTTCACAGACAGCTTAAACAATTTCAAAATAAAGATGTTCAAATACTCCAGAAAGATAATGAAACCAAAGAAGGTAAGCTTTTAGCTATAGATAACTATTTAAATGTCGCTATTGAAACATCCGTTGGCCTGGAATTTATAAAAGGAACTAAAATATTGTATGTTCAACTCTTAAACTGATTTTCATAATATTTACTTATTATCTAATTAAACCCATTGTATTTACCTAAAATTTTTAGAATCTAAAGGTAATGATCATTATTTATAATTAACATTTATAGTAAACTTTATAAGTCCATTGCAAGTAATAAGATATAAAATTAGTTAAATTTTCATTTGTAAATACAATATTATTTGTATTTTTTAAAAATTTAAAAAAATAACATGTAAACTAACAAAATAGATTACTTAACGGTAGTGATATTAAATGGCAGGAATTGTAGGATATGGTGTTAACATACCATCATATAGAATAAAAGTTGAAGAGATAGCAAAAGTTTGGGGAGATGACCCTAAAGCTATTTCAAGAGGACTTATAGTACAAGAAAAATCTGTTCCAGCTCCAGATGAGGACACAGCAACCATATCAGTTGAAGCCGCAAGACATGCGCTTTCTAGAGCACTGATAGACCCTCAAAAAATAG
>JAEZKE010000160.1 GCA_023436175.1 Methanobacteriota archaeon | reverse complement strand
CATTATAAGATCAAGGGTCTTTGGAAGTGTTAATGAATCTATTATATGACCTGAAAGTTTAACTTCTCTTGTATCCATAATAACATCTCCAATTTAGTCTAAAGTAAAGTAATAATCCTTAAAATATTAACTAAATTTAATTTAGCATACTTCTTGGCATTTAAGTATATAAAATCCCATAAGATTTCTTTTTAAATGGATTATAAACTTTTTATTTCCAGAATTCTTATGTGACTATTTATTACTAAATCATGGTATATAAATTTTGAGAGGATTTTAAAAAAGGATCAAAGATGAAAATGAAATTAAAAGGAATATGAAATGGCCATTATTAATAAACATCATTTTACTACCATATTTAATTAAAAGTTACCATAAAACTTTAAATTATAATAATTGCAAACAAAATAAAAAACTAAATCCAGAAATACTGTTAAAATATTTAAAAAACTATATAATTTTAGGAGAAGATTAAAATTATCATAAAATTAGTTTATTTAACAGTTAAAAAATCATAGATAACTTTCGCACCATTTATAGAAGTTATATCTCCAATTTCAGTTGATGAAACCTCTACTAAATCAAATCCAATGACTTCTTTATCATTTAAACAATGGATCAAACTTTCTAATTGAAATGGATTCAATCCACATGGAGATGGAGTACCAACACCAGGAGCATAGGCTGGATCAAGCACATCAATATCCACAGTTACATATAAAGGTCCTTCAATGTTCTTTATCGTGTTTTTAACCATTTCTATGTTTTTATTAACTTCATGAGGTGTGAAATAAGTTATATTATTTTGCTTTGCAAAAGACATCTCATTTGCAGAACAGGACCTTATACCAATTTGGATCATATCTTTCGGATTTAAATCAAATATTCGACGCATTACAGTTGCATGAGAATATTTTTCACCCATATATTCATCTCTTAAATCCATATGGGCATCAAAATGTACAATAGTGGTATTTTCAACGTTAAGAGCTTTCAGTATTCCAGAACTTATGGTATGTTCTCCACCTACGGCCACTGGAATAATATTTTTATCTAAGAGTTCTTTAACCGTAAATTCTATAATTGAAGATGTTTTTTCAAAATTACCTTGAATCACTTCAATATCACCAAAATCAAAAAGAGATGCATCTAAATTTTTACCTAAAACTATGTTATATCTTTCAAAATTATAAGAAGCTTCACGAACTGCCCTTGGACCAAATCTTGAACCTGGTTTGTAGGTTGAAGTGCTGTCAAAAGGAATGCCTATAAAACCAAATTTTGCATCATCTGCTGATTCATCATCACCCCATAATTTCGAAAAAGCAAATTGTAAGGGGCTTTCTGTATAAAAAAGCATTTTATCATCTATTAAAGGTGTAATAATTGAAATATGTTAAAACCCTGCAAAATTTTTAATTTTGCGGCCCGAAAAATCTACGATTTTTCGACGGCCTCAAACGCATAGCGTTTGGGGCATGTGAAAATTTTCAATTTTCACGGCTGCAAAACCAAAGGTTTTGCAAGCACCGAAAATCAGAGCTTTCAAAAACCATAGGTTTTTGATGCCCCAAAAATCTTTGATTTTTGAGGGATTTTCGAGTGAAAGAAAATAATTGAAATTAATTCAATTATTTAACCCTCATAATTTTTTGTTTACCTAAAGCTTCAATATAGTCAACTTCTACACCTTCAACTATATCATCTTTAAGTTCGTCAGGAATAGGTAGTTCAAAAGTTTCATAACTTTCAATATCCATAAGTTGAACTTCTTTTCCCATTAGAGCAAGAACTTGAGCTACCCTTTTATCGATTATAGGTACATCACATTTAGCATCTACAGGTTTTACAAGGCTTCTTTTCTGGTTATCGAATATACCGACAGCTTCTACTCTTGCTTTTGCAGCCCCGTGTTTTCCAGGAGATGATGTCTGGATACTTTTGATTTTTGATGCTTCACCATCTAATATGACATATTTACCTACTTTTAAGGTTTTTACTTCTACAACCTTCTTTGACATGTTATTTACCTCCAAAATTTCAAATTTTGGGGCCCTCGAACATTTTATGTTCGGGGCATCGAAAATCTTCAATTTTCGAATGTTCAGAAAATACAAAGCATGCGAAAATCTTCGATTTTCGCTGTGTCAAATCTTCGATTTGACAATATTTTCTTCAACCTCCAAATTAAATTAACATTAAAGAACTTATGAAATTTATAGCGATACCAAGTGCCTATTACTCCAGACATCTGGAATTATAATTTTCCATAATTAGATAATATTATTAGAATCTATTACCCAATATAAAAATACATTCTTCACTATAAAAATATTTAAACATGAAATTAATATGTCTAAGACTCACCAAATTTAGCTCTTTAATTAAATCTAAAAGATATTTTATTTGTGTATGTATATAAAAGTTTTATAGATAACTCTCAAACACTTCATGTTTGGAACCGCCACAAAAAATGAAATTTTTTTTGTATGCGTTCAAATCATAGATTTCAATCTGTGCAAATTATGTATCAAAACAGATTTTTAAATCTCTGTTAACATTTGTATTTAATAAACGTATAACTTTTGCACAATGAATGTTTTATTATCTATTAAGTTAACTATATCTTTTTCAATATTTAAATTCTATTAAGTGGTAACAATGAAAGTAGCAATAACATCAGGAAAAGCAGAAGGACCAAGTAAACTCAATGCATTCGATAATGCCCTATTAGATGCAGGAATAGGAGACGTAAATTTAATAAAAGTATCAAGCATACTTCCAGCAGGTTCAAAATTCGTAGAACTCCCGGAACTCACAGCAGGAGACATGATAAACTGTGTTTTAGCCCACTCAACATCGAACAAAAAAGGTGATGTAATCACTGCAGTAATAGCAGTTGCAACGTCTGATGATTTCGGCTGTGTTGTTGAACATTCAGCTGTAAACGAAGATCCAGAAGAAGTGAAAAAATATGCCGTATTTATGGCTGAGCAGATGATGGAAATAAGAAAAATGAAGATAAATGAAATAATTGTTGAGGAAAAAAGCCATGTGGTTGAAAATGAAGGCTCCGTAGTTGCTTCAATTATTTATTTGGGGTAAAATCATGAAAAAAGAGGATATTGAATTTTGGAGGGATATTTCATATAAAATAATAAATGAAGTGAATGAAGCTATTTCTCCACTTGTAGGTAGAGAAAAATCAGGCGAAACAGTGAAAATGGGTGCTGATGGTACTCCTACCAAAATGATTGACGTCGTTGCAGAAGAAAAAGTTATAGAAATTTTAAAAAATACTGGAAAATCTGTGATACTTGTAAGTGAAGAAATAGGAGAACTTAAAATTGGAAAAAACCCATCTGAAGTTGTTTTTGTAGTTGATCCGTTAGATGGGACTATAAATGCCCTCAAAAACATTCCATTTTATGGAATATCCATTGCAATTGCAGATGCCTCTAATAAATCAGGAGATTCACTTACATTACAGGATATTGAAATGGGTTTTGTTAAAAACCTAGCAACAGGAGATCTTTATGAGGCAGTTAAAGGAAAAGGAGCTATTTTGAACGGTAAAAATACTGTTCCATCATCAAGAGAAACTATTACTGGTTCATTAATAGGGGCCTATGTTCGAGGAGCCATGACTAAAATGGATGATATATGCAAAACTGTAAGGAGAATCAGATTGCTTGGCTCTGTTGCCACTGAACTGTGTTATGTTGCTGACGGCACTTATGATGCCTTTTTAGATATCCGGGGGAACTTAAGAGTGGTAGATATAGCTGCTGCTAAACTCATAGTTGAAGAGGCTGGAGGAACAGTAACCAATGAGCATGGGAAAAGCTTAGATAATAGATTGAACGTTACAGAAAGGACATCTATAATTGCAGCATGTAATTTAAATGTTCACAAAGGTATAATCAATATTACGGAGATTTTATGATGAGAATAGGAATTGCATCACGCCTTGATATTCATAAAGCCATTGAACTTACCGATGAATTAGCAGATTTTCTAATTAAAAAAAATGTAGAAGTTTTTTTAGATCCTGCCATTGTAAAAAAACTTAACAAATATCATGATTCCGCCAGAGAGATCCAGGACATGGATGTGGACATTATAATCGCAATTGGAGGCGATGGAACAATTTTAAGAACCCAAAGTTTTATAGACGGAAAAAATATTCCCATATTTGGGATAAACATGGGTACAGTAGGTTTCCTAACAGAAATAGGTCCTGATGAATCTTTCCATGCCATTAAAGAAGTATTAAATGGGAACTACTTCATTGAAGAGCGTACACGTCTTGAAGTATGGCACAACCGAGAATTGGCACCCGCATTAAACGAAGTAGTTTTAATGACCAGAAAACCTGCAAAAATGCTCCATCTTGAAATAAGAGTTGATGATGAAATAGTGGAAGAGCTAAGAGCTGATGGGCTTATAATTGCAACACCAAGTGGTTCAACCGCTTATTCTATGTCTGCAGGAGGTCCTATTGTTGATCCTCGTGTGAATGCATTTATAATAGTTCCAATATGCCCATTTAAACTTGGATCACGCCCTACTGTAGTATCGGGTGAAAGTATAATAAGTGTAAAGCTGCTTAGAGAAGGGAAAAAAGCTATAGCAGTTATAGATGGACAAGTTGAGGAAGAAATTAATTATATGGAAGAAGTTATATTCAAAAAATCTGATCAGCATGCTTATTTTGTAAGGTTAACCAAAGAGTTCTATAAAAAAGTAAGAGAAAAGCTCATAAAAGGTGGAATAGGTCTCGAATGACTTAAATCCTTTTTATTTTTATAATTATCAAAGGAGCATAGAACCAATGAATACATTAATCGTGGATATGACGCATGGAGGAAAATTAATAGCTTCAGAGTTTTCAAAATTAGATGATTTTAATGTTTTTGCATTAGATATTTATAATACGCTTTCTGAAACTGAAAAACTCTCTTTAGAGAAAAAAAAGATAGCGTTTGTTGAAAAATCATTTCTGGATGAAGTAAATAATGATGATTTTCTAATCATTGCCCCGGTACACTGCAACATCGAATTAAAAGTTGATATGACCCACCACGAGGCTATTAAGTTCCTGATGAAAGACAGGATTAATGTCCCTGTAATTGAAGTTACAGGAGTAAAAGGAAAAACCAGCACTGTAAAAATGCTAAAGGAAATATTTAAAGAGTTAAATCCATTAATTTTAAGCAGTTTAGGTGTTGAAGTCATAGAAAACCATGAAAGTACTATTTTAAAAAAAGACATAAGTATAACTCCTGCAAGTATCATAGAATCATGGCAACTTGCTAAAGATTATAAAAATATTGGAATCTGTATATTTGAAACTTCCCTTGGAGGATCTGGACTTGCTGATGCAGGTATACTCACCAATATAGCTGAAAACTACTCCATAGCATCCGGAGGAAAAACCGCAAGCCAGGCGAAAGCTCAAATATTTAAAAGTAAAGTAATTGCGTGCGATTTTGATTCATTTAACCATTTTTACTCTGATTTATACAAAAATACAAACACATTTGGTATCGATAGCGATGCAAATGTCCATGCATCTAACATAAAATTTGGGCTTGATGAAACATCTTTTAGCGTTGAAGTTAATGACCTTAAAACAGTAGATGGTGATATCTTAAATACTTCCTTTGATATTTCTACTTTTGCTCCTGCAGAGCACCATTTAAACAATGTTCTCGGAGCTGTATGTGCTGCTTTAATTTTAAAAACTCCCGTTAATCAAGTTAAAATAGGATTAAAAAGTTTTAGAGGGATTGATGGGCGGACTTCCCTGAGAAATTATAAAGGAAATAAAATCATAGAAGAAATTAATCCTGGGATTAATGTTACGGCCATTGAAAAATCTATAAAGATGATTCAAGATTTAGAAAATCCAGTAATCATTTTTGGAGGTAAATATGGGGTAACCTGCGAAGAAATAGATGAAGAAGCAGCAGCAGAATTTTTTGATGGTATGGACCCTAAAATCCAGCTTATACTGGTTGATGAACTTGGCAAAAGCGTTGCAAACGTGATAAAACGAAAATATAAGTACACTAACTTCAATAATTCTATTGATGAAGCAGTTAAAATGAATTCCAAAATGATTCTTTTAATATATAGATCCAATTTTTCAGATCTCGATAAAAGATAATCAAATACCAATAATACACCTAGGGGAGTAAAATGCTACTTTAAACGTTCATATATGCTGTAAAAGCTTTGATAAGTTAAATTCAATTGATCAACATCCAATTTAAGGTGCAATACATGTGTTTTAGATGCCATGATATAGATGGATTAAATCAAATCGATGACAAGTATAAGTAGATCAAAATTCTAATAAAGTTATGATTTAATTGTGAACTTAATCACAAAAATCTTTTTAAAGGTCATTGATGAATCATTCATATGGAGTTCATCATGAAAACAGATTAAATGTTGTTTTAAAACATTCGAAAATCTATCGATTTTCGGTGTTTGAGGAACGAAGTTCCTCAACCGTAAAAACATTTAGTTTTTACATGCCCCGAAAACAGAGCTAAAGAAAAATGTTGTCAAATTTTTGATTTGACACATCGAAAATTCTATGAATTTTCGAATGCTTCGCATTTTTCTGTGTTTGCGGAACTCTGTTCCGCAACCGTGAAAATTTTCAATTTTCACATGTCGGAGGAAATTTTATTTCCTCGGCCACAAAAACTAAAGGTTTTTGTAGGCGTCAAAATTCTATGAATTTTAGAAAAATTTGATGAATTTTTCTAACCTTTCGGAAATCAGAGATTTCCGATACATACGAAAAATTTCATTTTTCGTTGTTACGAAACGTAAGTTTCGTAAACATCAAACGCTTCGCGTTTGAATGTCCCAAAAAAATTAAAACCTGCGAAAATTTTCAATTTTCGTGGCGTCAAAAATCGTAGATTTTTGACAGATTTTTTTGAGGTTGAGAAAAATCAAAAAGATTTTGAGGGATTTTGACAGTTTTCAAGGGTCCAATACGTTGTGTTTGAGGACATCAAAAAATTAAAATTTTGCAGGGTTTTTTAGTTTATTAAATAATTATGGAGAGGATTCTTTGAGAGTTGGCACCAGGGGAAGCAATTTAGCAGTGACTCAAACGAAAAGTATAATCGGGCAGTTATCTAAAATAATAAACGAAGAAATAGATATGGAAATAATTAAAACTACCGGAGATAAAATCACTGATTCTCAACTTTATTCCATTGATGTAAAGGGCATATTCACTAAAGAACTTGACAAAGCAGTTCTAGAAGAAGACGTTGATTTTGGAGTACACAGCCTAAAAGACCTTCCAACAGAACTTGCAGGTGACCTTGAGATAGTAGCAGTTCCTAAAAGAGAGTCCCCCAATGAGGTGCTTATATCTTCACATAACTGGGATGAGCTCCATGAAGGAGCATCTATTGGAACAAGCAGCCTGAGAAGGGAAGCTTTTTGTAATTATCACGGTAAAAACTTGAATATAAAGCCCATACGAGGAAATATAGATACTCGAATAAAAAAAGTAATTGGCGGAGAATATGATGCAACTATAATGGCAGAAGCCGGTATTAACAGGCTTGGTTTAGCCCATCATATCCGGGAAGTATTTCCAGTTGAATATTTCACTCCTGCAGCAGGGCAGGGGGCATTAGCTGTAGTTGCAAGGCACGACAGCTCTGCCCGGAAAATTTTAGAAAAATTAAATCATTTTAATTCAGTACAAGAAGTAGCAGCTGAAAAAGCTGTACTTGCAGAACTTGGAGTAGGCTGTCAATGGCCATTAGGAGTGTCTGCAAAAGCTAACGGCGATAAATTAGACGTTTATGGCATTTTACTAACAAAAGAAGGTGAAGTGCTGTCTAAAGCTAAATTAAGCGGATCAATAAATGATGCAGAAAAATTAGGTAAAGATGTTGCAAAAATAATGGAGGATTATGTGTGAATAAGGTAAATGTAGGCGTAATTGGTGTAGGAGCTATGGGCTACAACCACGCCCGAGTATATTCTGAACTTGAAAATGCTAATCTCATGGCTATATCTGATCTTATGAGGGATAAATCAGAGGAAGTTGCTAATCAATACAATGCACAAGGATTCGTAGATTATATGGATATCCTTAAAATGCCTGAGATAGATGCTGTTAGTGTATGTGTTCCTACCACTCACCATTTCAATGTGGTAATGGATGCAATAGAACATGGTAAACATGTACTGGTAGAAAAACCAATAGCATTTACCTTAAGAGAAGCAGAAGCAATGGTAAACGCTGCCAAAAAGGAAGGAGTTAAACTTGCAACTGGTCACGTTGAACGATTCAACCCAGCTGTAGGAAAGGCAAAAGAACTTATAAAAGATGATGTTATAGGCGAAGTGGTATCTGCATCTGCAAAAAGAGTAGGTCCATTTCCTCCACGAATTAAAGACGTTGGAGTTATAATAGACCTTGCGATACATGACGTAGACATAATGTTCCACCTTTTTGACAGTCCTATATCCAGAATATATGCTAACATGGGAAGTAGACTTGAAAAATGTGAATATGAAGACCATGCAGAAATAATGAGCAGTTTTAAAAATGGTATTATTGGTATGCTCGAAGTGAACTGGCTTACACCATACAAAAAAAGGAAGTTAGAAATAACTGGTGTAGATGGGATAATTTCTATCGATTATATAGATCAAACAGTCCATGTATACGGAAAATCCACGCAAAATGTAGATATAGACTACAAAGAACCTTTAAGGGAAGAATTAGGTTCATTTTTATATGCAGTAGATAACGGTGAAGAACCTAAGATCACAGGTAAAGATGGAATATATGCACTTAAAGTTGTAACTGCAGCCATGAAATCTGCAAAAGATAACCTTCCTGTTGAAATAAACGGCTATTAAAGCCTATCTTTTTATCTTTTTTTAATTTATAGAATTTTGCATGCAGAATTAGAGATCGTTAAAGATTCTGCAGATACAAGAAATTATTTGAATTCCAATATGTTTTTATTTCTTAAAAATCAAATCATTGTATAATGTCTGTTTAGTAAACAGATAAAAACTTATATTGCAATATCTTAAAAATTAGATATGTATGTTATATAAAATAATCCTCAATTAAATTGGACGTGTTTTTATGAATGAAGAGCTTATAAAAAGGGCTTATGAACTAAGAAGCAGGGGCTTTACCACTGGAGAAATAGCAGATGAACTCAATGTCTCTAAAGACACCGCCAGATGGCTCATTTTACAGGTAACTGGTAAAAAAATGGAAGAAGGAGCCCAAAAAGCTCCAGTTGATTTCGCGATAAACTGGAAGAATTTAGGTAGCAGCTCTGCACGGATGATGCATGTATCTGCAGCCATGGCAGATTTAGCTTTAGAATACGGTGATGTTGAAGTAGTAGTAGGAATAACTGTAAGTGGAGTACCATTTGCAACTATGATGGCAGAAATAATAGATGCAGATATAACTGTATTTCACCCTATAAAACACAGAAAAGAGGAAGATGCACGAGGAGCAATAAGCAGTAACTTTGCATCTGTTGAAGGTAAGAAAGTTGTGATTGTGGACGACGTTATAACAAGCGGAAGAACAGTAAAAGAAGCGATAAATATATTGAACGACCTTGGAGCAAATCCACTTTGTGCTGTTGTCTTGATTGATAAAAAAGGAATAGATGAAATCGAAGGAGTTCCTGTAGAATCATTGATTCGTGTAAGCAGGTTAGGATAAATCTATTTCAAAATCATTTTTAATTTATAATTCCTTTTTCCTAAATTATTTAAAAAAAAAGAATCTATTTTATCTAAACTATTTTAAAATTAAATAAAAAAAAATTAGAGATAGAACTCTATGTTCTATACCTAAGTATTGCGGCAATACCACCAAATGCACGTAACAACTACATCTCCTCAGCCTTTTTCAAAAAAAGGTTGATCAAAAGTTCCTCGCGAAAAAAGGAGTTTTTCGCTACGGAAGAAAAGAGACAAAATTCAAAAAAAATAGAAATATACTTAAGTCCGATACCTAAGTATAGCAGCAATGCCACCAAATGCACGTAACAACTGCATTCCTTCCTCTGTTTCAGTTGAAATTATCTCAATGTCAGATCCCACTTCTTCAGCCATATCCACAAATTCATCAATGATGTCCCTTGTTCCAACTACCTTCATTATTTCTCCACATTGTGGGCATTGTTCATTTTCTATTTCTTCAGATTTTTTAATAGTTTTTCCTTCAGTATAAGCACATGCAGGACATTCACACGTTTCACGCTTGTAACTAACGTCTTCAGATAAAAGAAGGACTTCAACTGCACCTAATTCAAGATTTCGCCTTACATCAGCTTCTCCATAAGATGAAAGTCCGTCTTCATTTATAAGTTCCTTTAAAAACCTCTGTACAAGCCTTTTCTCACGCATTATATCCATTTCATTTAAAACATCCATGGACTTGTCGATGACTTCTCTTATACCAAATTCACCAGTATATGAGGTATCTACAGTGGTTATAACCTTATTTTTAATTTCATAGTGCATATAATCTCCTTCAAGGAACTCTTCCTTGGTATGCCCAGGTCCACCTAATACTACTCCCTTTAAGTCAGGGATTGGTAAGAAAGCATCGTTAATATGATGTCCTATTCTTTTTAAGAACTCATGAGCTGCAAGGTCAATTAAACGGTCAAACCTTCGCTGAGATTGCCCACCTGCTTTGTGCTTACCTGGAACACCACTTGTTAATGTTTTAACAATGTCAATTCGCTTACCTCGTAAGACAGCGATTGTAGCTTCTTTTCTGTCCAGTACCGCAAGCCCATATGTTTCCTTAACGTCCAACATATCCTGAAGTGGTTCCAGATAAAATTCAGAATTACAGTGATATGTGTAAGTCTGTATAACTTCTGGCGGCTCAAAAACGTAAGTTTCCATTTTTTCGGTACCAGGACCACCTTTAGGGATCATTCCAACAAAAAGAAGCAATCCATGTTCCGGAGGTTTCGGGAATAACTTCAATTTCTGCACGATTACCTCAATTGCAGACTGCACGTTCTTTTTTGTTTGTTTACTTTTAATGTTAGCACTTTGGCTTAGCTCTTCCCGCATGTGCTTTACAACATCACTCACCTGTTTATCTGGCGGGATATAAACGGATACAAGTTCTGTTCCTCTTCCTTTTTTATCTGCGAGTTCTTCGATGGTTCTTTTAAACTCGTATAACTCTTTTGATGATACTTCAGCCAAAAAAATCACTCCTTAGTAATAGTAATAATAAATTAGTTCATTATATCAACATAATTTAAAATATTAAAACATAAGCTATTTAATATATCTCTTCAATAATATATCAAACCATTCCAGTAAATTAGTTCCTTATATCCTCATAATTTAAAATATCAGAACATAAGCTATTTATTTTATATTATATCTTCAATAATATATAATTAAAACCTTACTAATTCTACTTTATAATTTAGAATTATATTTATTTAAGTTTCATGACAATTAATATGGTGATGATAATATGAAAATTGTGGTCGCAGTAGGCGGATCTATAATAATTAAAGAGAATAACCATGAAAAATTTAAAGATTATGCCGATGTTTTAAGAAATATGAATGATGAACACAGGTTATTTATTGTAGTTGGCGGTGGAAAACCCGCTCGTGAATATATTGGAATTGCAAGGGATCTTAAAGTTTCTGAAGCAGCCTGTGATGATATAGGAATTGATGTTACAAGATTAAATGCCAAACTTCTAATTATGGCCCTTGGTGAAGATGCATATCCTAAGGTAGCTAAAAATTTCCAAGAAGCAATTGAATTTTCAGTATCTGGCAAAATCGTAGTTATGGGTGGAACTGAACCTGCCCACAGTACAGATGCTGTTAGCAGTATCCTTGCAGAGTTTGTAAATGCTGATCTTTTAATAAACGCCACATCAGTGGATGGATTATACGATAAAGACCCAAACAAGTATAGTGAAGCAAAGATGTTTGAAAAGATTACCCCTGCAGAAATGATGTCCATTTTAAGCAGTAAAGAAACTAAAGCAGGCACATACGAATTTTTCGACAGCACTGCAATACAAATAATCAAACGTTCCAAAATAAAAACAAGAATTGTAAACGGGACACATGCTGAAAACATTCAAAAAGCGGTTTTCAGCGAAATAGGAACTACAATCATCCACGATTAAGAAATCAGTTCCTCATTTAATTATTAATAATTCATCGTAGTCTTTATAAATATGGATGATATATGTATCATAAAGTATTCTAAACATCATTTTTTTACAGGAATTAAGATGGTTAATTAATGGATACATATTTTTAAAGTTTTACATTGAAGATTCAATTTTAAACTACTTATAATAAAAGAGGTGTATTAATATGACAAAACCACATAAACACTGTCCAGTATGCGGAATATCAATTCCACCAGAAGAGCGATTTTGCTCACCCAAATGTGAAGAAGCATACGCAGAAAGAGCTAGAAAAGTCGCTAAAAGTCGGAGAATGTTTTATATAATTCTTGCAGTAATTGTAATAGTTTATCTATTATATGTGTTTAGAGGACAACTAGGATTCTAAAATTCCTCTTTTTTTATTAGTTTTCAGCTAATTTTATAGTATAATTAATAAAATTAATACAATACACAATATAAAAACAAATTTCAAGTTTTAATAAAATTTGATAGGTAATAGCTTAATTTGCATACTACCTTTTTTGATTAAACGCCTAAAAAATAGTTTTAAAGTAAGTAGGGTAACTATAAAGTTACACCCATATCGAGCTGTTCTGTAAGCTCTTTGTATCTGTTACGGATAGTTACTTCAGTTACGCCCGCAATATCTGCAACATCCCTTTGAGTTTTTCTTTCACCCAGAAGTACAGATGCTATATATAAAGCTGCTGCTGCAACTCCTGTTGGTCCTCTACCAGATGTAAGACCTTTTTCCATCGCTTTTTCGATTATTTCAATAGCTTTGGATTGTACTTCACCAGATAAGCTTAATTCACTTGCAAATCGTGGTACGTAATCAACTGGAGATGTGGGTGGTAATTTTATGTTAAGTTCACGTGTTAAGAACCTGTAAGTTCTTCCAACTTCTTTTTTACTTACTCGAGAAACTTCTGCAATCTCATCAAGAGTCCTTGGAACATTACATCGTCTGCATGCTGCATATAATGATGCTGCAACCACACCTTCTATACTCCTTCCTCTTATGAGTTTATTTTCAACAGCACTTCGGTAAACAACTGAAGCTGCTTCTCTTACACTCCTAGGTAAACCTAATCTTGAAGAGTCCCTATCAAGTTCACTTAAAGCAAATGCAAGGTTTCTTTCCGTAGCACCAGAAATCCTTATTTTTCTCTGCCATTTCCTTAAACGGTACCATTGAGCACGGTTCCTTGCAGGAATATCCCTACCATAGATATCCTTGTTCCTCCAATCGATCATGGTACTTAAACCCTTATCGTGGATTGTGTAAGTTATAGGAGCACCTACTCTTGTCCTTTTATCCCTTTGCTCATGGTCAAATGCTCTCCATTCTGGTCCCATATCAACTAAATTATCATCGATAACCAGACCACACGCACCGCATACTATCTCTCCGCGTTCGTGATCATTAATGAGTTTATCAGAATCGCATTCTGGGCATCTTGTTTCGACCTTTTCAATTTCTGAAACGTCGTATTTCATCTTTTCTTTCGTTTTTTTCGCCCCCACTTTTTTATAGGTTTTGATGATATATACAAGGTCTCTCCAACTCGCTTTTCAAGGTTTTCAGTATTTTTTGCGTAAGCTTTAACTGATATATACGGTCTTTTTGTAGGTCCAAAGAAATCGTGAACAGTTCCAATTCTTTTTTTATCTTCAGTAAAAACAGGTAGTCCAAAACCCGGCGTTTTATCCGATCTTAGTATGATCTTGCCTTTGTTGGAGATATGTGAGATAATTCCCAATTTTTTCAGTTTATCATCAACCGATAATTTTATATATTTATTATAATGCGTGGAAGTTATATATAAAGGTTTCGATATTTTTAAATAATAAAGGTTAATCTTTAATATAAGCCTTTTGGATTTATAATCTAACATTTAATCTTTAAACTAAAAATTACATTTAGTAAGATAAATCAATGATTAAATTTTAATATAGAATACAAGAAACTTAAAATAAAGGATTTTAATGAATAATAATCTTAAAAAAATTATTCTTTAATCAAATTAATTGTTATATATCATGCTTGAGTTTTTGAATTTTCTTTTATATCTCTATATTTTTTTCCGAAGTAGAAAGTTGCAAAAGCACCCATAAATGTTGGAATAACATAACTTACTACCCGATCTAACAAAGATACTGCAATTACTACATCAGGAGAAATACCTACTGGCAAGAAAAGGGCAACCATTACACCTTCACGTATACCAAGAGATCCGGGTATCGTTGGAAGTATAGAAACCACAAATGCAACTGTATAAATGATTATCACAGGTAAAATTGGAGGGTGGTAGCCTATAGCTACAAATGTAAAATAGAAACGTAAACTATCTATTCCCCACATTAAAAAAGAAATAAAAATACCCACAATAAACATCTTACGATCCTTAAGTACACCCTGAAAACCTGTAGTAAAACTTTCAACATATTCCATCAACTTATCATGGATACTGGTAAATGAGGTTTCTTTAGAAGTTAGTCTTTTTGCAAGGGGGTATACTCGCTTTGCAATTGCAATAACTACTCGTGTAGCAACTTCTTTTTTATAACCAACGTATACCATTAACCCAAAGAAGATTATAATCAGTAAAATTACGATACTTATTATCAAACTGGTCCAAAATCCAACATTCAATGTGAATATCAAGTATATAGTAAGGATAGATATCAGTACAAATGGAAAAAATTCAAAAACTCTATCTGCAGTGGTAGATGCAAATCCTATTTCAAAGGGAATATTTTCAAACTTATCTAAAAGATATGCACGCAGTGGCTCTCCTCCAGCTGCGCCCGGAGTGACATTGTTCCCAAAAATGCTTGCAAGCAACATCAAAACAAGTTGTTTAAATTTAGGTGCCTTATGGAGGATATGTAGAATCAATCTCCATCTTACAGCCCATATAAATAACATAATTAGTTCTAAAACCAATGTAAATAACATTATTCCCAAATCAGTGTGATCTAAAATACTTAAAATATCATTTAAACCTACAAAAAAGGATACTAAAAATATAATGAATAAACCCACGGCAAAAGATAGTACAATCTCCAATTTATGGCTTTTTATAAATTCAGTGGTGTTCTGCATATTGAATCCTCATAAAAATAGAGTTAATAATTTACAAATTAATGTTGTACAAATATCACTATAAGTTATGTGAATGTAAAATTATATAAAGGTTTTTCAAGCAGTAAGTTAATCAAAAAAATTAACATATTGCTTGTTAAAAATAAAACAAATTTTTAAAGGGTCAGGATTTAACTTAATCCAAGTATATCTGAAAAAGCATATCCTTTTTCAATTTTAGAGATAATTTGAGCCTCATTTTTTTTAATACGTAATGTTTCCTCTATAACATCGTTTAAATAGATATCAGGTACAACTATGACCCCACATTCATCTCCGATAATTAAATCTTGAGGATTAACAGTTACGTTTCCACATGTTATTGGAATATTAACTTTACCTTCAGCTTTTGCGCTTCCAGCATTAGGAACAATGGTCTTTGAGAATACAGGATATTTTAATTTTTTAACCGCTCCAACATCTCTTACAGCCCCATCGATTACCGTACTTACTATTCCATTCTCCTGCGCTGTTTTTGAGGCTAATTCTCCCCATACTGCCTGATCATCGCCTTCAACCTTAATAACAAGTATTTCTCCTTCTTTAGCTGCTTCTATCGCTTTTATACTTGTACCCCAATCATCAGTCATTGTACTGGCAGTAACAGCCCTTCCAATGACAGTCCCCTCCATTAGAGGCTTAATTCCAGATAATACTCCAGGAATACCTGTTATTTTATTTAAAGCATCTGAAACCTGGGATGTATTAAGGTTTAAGCGAGCTAATTTAGAATCAGAAAATTTTGGTGAAAATAATTCTAAGATGCTTTCAGGTGAAAGCTTCTTCTTATTTCTCATATAAAATCAGTCCTGAGGTGTTGTAACTTCCTCAACAAGTTTTTTACCAGCAACAACCTCGTCAACACTGTGAATTGAACCGCCGTATTGCTTAATTGCTTCATTTATTTGTTCAAAATTTAAATCATTTCCCTGCATTGTTACTTTAACATTTTCTGTTTCTTTATCTATTTCCATTAAAGTAACATTTACACCATCTACTCCCTCTAGTTCACTTAAATATTTTGCAAATGAGGGTATATTCGGTTCATGAGGTTTTAATATATCTAAAACAATCCTTATAAGGCCTTTTGCCAATTTAATATCCTCCAAAAAACTTTGTTTTTTGGGGTTTCGGAAATGTTATGCATTTCCTTCAACCTCCAAAATTTTCTATTTTGAGGTCCTCAAAATTCAGAATGAATTTTGACAACCTCCAGAATATTTTCAATATTTTTGGGGTTTGAAAATCAGAGCCTGCAAATCTTTAGAAAATCATAGATTTTCTATGCCAGCAAAAACTGCGTTTTTGTGGCCGATAAAATGTAATTTTCTCCGGCAGCAAAAATCTACGATTTTTGCATGCTTCGATTTGCGGCGTCAAAATCGTAGATTTTGACAGATTTCCTTCAACCACTGATAATTTATATAGTTATTAAGTCATATTTCTACAATATCATTTAAAACTTTACATTTATATTAAAGTCATAACGTAAATCTATACTATTTACAAAATTCTAATTTAAATAGTCTACTACCACTATTTATATATAAACCAAAGTTAAACTTAATAATAAAATGTATTAAATGGTTTAAATATTTATAATTAATACTTGTTTTCAATGTTCAATTATTTATATAAGATAGACTATATAATCTCATAGATACTATTTAGACATTTCATAAAAGGGCTTACCATGAGTTTTAGAAGATTATCTCGCATTGTTGAAGAGCTATCATCCTG
>JAEZKE010000102.1 GCA_023436175.1 Methanobacteriota archaeon | reverse complement strand
AATGTACTACAGTTAAACTTGGAAAACAGGGAAAAGTTAAAGTAGTCACAAAATTAAATCAATTACCTACCGGTGCAATTGTTTTAGATCCATACTCCCCAAAATCATTATCTGTTGAAGATAGGGAAATAATAATGGAAAAAGGACTTGTAGGACTTGATTGTTCCTGGAAAAGGTTAGATAAAGTTCCTTATAGGCTAAAAACAGGCAAAAACAGCAGATCACTGCCTTTCATGATTGCTGCAAATCCCACCAATTATGGAAAGCCATGTATATTATCTACTGCCGAAGCAATTGCAGCAAGTTTTTATATAATTGGATTTAAAGATATAGCTACCGATATTATGTCGGGTTTCAAGTGGGGACCACATTTTCTAACGCTCAATGAAGAGCTTTTAGAAAGTTATTCTAAAGCTAAAAGCAGTTTAGAAGTTGTAGAAATTCAAAATGAATATATAAGTTAAAAATATATTTATATAGATAATTGAACTAAGACGATTATATCGATGAACTCAATTTTAAACTGTGTTAAAAAATCATGATAAAGGAGGCTAATAATGGCTAGATTTGAAGAAGCAGAAAATAGAATATTCAAGATTAAAATTTGCTTAAAATGTAACGCAAGAAACCCACCAACTGCAAAAGTATGCAGAAAGTGCGGATATAAAGGCCTAAGATACAAAGCAAAAGAGCCAAGGGGTTAAATTAACCCTAAATAATATTGGGGGTTGAAAACTGTCAAAATCTCTCAAAAATTCTAAGAAGTTTTTTGAGAGGTTTTTGAAGGTTTAACCTCTCACTATATTTATATTATCTATTTTAATTAACTATTTTCTTGATGATACTAATGAATGTCGAAAATTACATTAGAACTACACTTAAGGATCATAAATTACACCTAACACTTTTAGATCCCGAAGAGCAGAATCCTGAAGAAGCTGTCAGAATAGCTAAAGAAGCAATTGCAGGCGGTAGTGACGGAATAATGCTTGGTGGATCAACAACAGAATCCGAAGAACTCGATGCAACTGCAAAAGCATTGAGCGAAAATATCGATGTTCCGGTTATTCTTTTTCCAGGTAATATAAGCGGTGTAAGCAAATATGCCGATGCAATATTTTTTATGAGTCTTTTAAATTCAGCAAACCCATACTGGATAATAGGCGCTCAGGCGTTAGCAGCTCCAGGTATCAAAAAAATGGGAATAGAAATCCTTCCAATGGGATATCTTGTTATTCAACCTGGCGGAACAGTTGGATGGGTTGGAGATGCTAAACTAATTCCAAGAAATAAACCAGACTTAGCTGTAGCATATGCAATGGCTGCTGAATGCTTTGGAATGAAACTGATCTATCTCGAAGCAGGTTCTGGAGCTAATGAACATATTCCTGAGCAGATGATTGCAGCAGTCAAAAAAATGACCAATATAATTGTAATTGTCGGCGGCGGAATACGTGATGGTGAAACAGCTGCAAAAATTGCCAACGCTGGTGCAGATATTATCGTGACTGGAACAGTAGTTGAAGATAGTTCTGATGTTAAAAATAAAATTGAAGAGCTGGTTAGTGGAATTAAATCAGCTTAAAAAATTAATTTATTTTTATATAAATCCACTTTTTTTCATTTAATTCTTATTTTAATCCTTTTTATATTGATTATTACATATTTACAAGACTTATTAGTTCTGATTATCTAACTAGTCCAATATAAGAGTTAATATTAGGGAAAAATCCATAATATTTCCTACTTATATTATATTTTAAATAGAATTTCAAATAAAAATAAATAAGTTAAATAATATAATAAAAACGGTGAGAATCATGGCAGAAAGCACTTGTGAAGTAGAAGGATATGATATGATATCTAGAGAACTTAAAGAGAGACTAGGTTTAGACAAATCTCCAGTGGCAATAAAATTCATTTTAAGGGAAGAAGATATTCCTGAAGGAATAGAAAAAATAGGCGAAAATATAAGGCACTGTGAAATGGTTCAGAAAGCATCCCAAGGTGCAATGTTCTATGCGACAAACGATGAGCAGATGTGTAAAGGAGGAGCATCCGCTATTGGACTCATGGAAGCTCCAGAGAAGATAAAAACAGGTGAATTTTACCAGAGCCTTGGAAGGTTTTCAAGTATTGGATCTGCAAAGCGTACCCTCGATGAAATCCCAAAAATAGACCCTATGATGAAGGCTGTAATATACGCACCTTTAGAAGACATTAAATTTGACCCAGACGTAATTGTAGTGATATGTACACCTGTTCAGGCAATGAAACTTGCTCAAGCTATGGTTTATACTCGAGGAGGTAGAGTAGAAGCAAGCTTTTCAGGAATTCAATCAATATGTGCTGATGCTGTGGCTGGCCCGTTCACCAAAAATACCGCAAACATAACCCTTGGATGCAGCGGTTCAAGAGGATATGCCGATATAAAAGAAAATGAGGTAATTGTTGGTATGAACGGCGAGAATATAGGGTGTGTTGTAAATGCACTCATATCTATGAAATAAATACTCAATAAGCAACAGCTTAGGGGGATTAGATGGCCGAAACAAAAATATTTGAAATATTGGATGAGGCTAAAGAACTAGATGCAAAAATGGCAAAATATAAAGATGTAGCAGATCAGGACATGATGATGGTCTGGATGGACAATATACTAAAACTAGTAACTAAACTTGGAAAAGCAGAGGAAGAGCTACAAGAACGCTTCGAGATGTTAGAGGATAGTTTAGAAAAATAAAGGTAATTTACCTTTTTATTTTTCTCAAAATAATTAACTATATCCCAAATTAATGATTAATTATACCTCTTAATATCAGCAATCACTTCATCCACTAACCTACCCTCATCAGATTCAGCAGATAGTCCTTTAACAGTTTCAAGATGATACAAAACATGATTAATTATATTCTCTTTTTCATTTTTATCCAGATTTTTATCCAGTATATTAATTGTAGAATTCCAAATTGCCCTTAAACCTTCTCTGAATGTTCCATAATCATATTTCATCAGTGATGCGTTCATAATATCAACAATCGGCTGGATCGGGTCATCTTTTTCTATTAGCTTCCCATCTGCACTGGCAGCTGTTAAAACATTTTTCTCTGTAATTCTTTCTGTAAGTTTGTCAATTACAACAGAAGGTTTCATAAGGTCTAAAACATTCCACATATAAGGTATCAAAGCTATAAATGCAAACATGCTGATGTAGTATGCAAAAAGAATATAACTTTCAAGGTCTGAAATCCTATTTTGAGTGTTAATTACAAGTTTTAGCAGAGTTAAGCAGTATGCTATAGAAAAAATATAAACCACGATTAAAATCCATAGATCTGGAGTTCTTTTGAACATATCAATTACTCTTGAAGACGATGAAGCTGCAAGCTGCACTGCTACAAGACTTAAAGTAATAACTATAGCCAGAATAGTAGCCTCACTTTCAATAAGAGCGCTTAATACATAACGTGCACTATCTATATCAGTGTAAAGAAGTTTAAAATGATAGAAGAAAAAATATGAAACTAATACAACCAGTATAAAAATAACTAAATAAGTAGCCAATCCACGCAACCAATTATTCCTAAATGAAACCTTAATCACCATGATAATATTATAGTTCATTATAAAATACTTTTTTTTCTCTAAAAACTGTCATTTAATTTTTATATCATATCTTTCCGCTCATCTTCAACGCTTTTTTCCTTTATTAATTTATTAATTTTTTCCAATGATAATCGTGCAGCTAAATTTGTTTCTTTAACTTCAAGTTCCTTTGATCTTTTTTTAATATCTTCAAGTGATTCTTTGGCATGTTTTAATATACTACGGGCAGCTAAAATACTTAAATCGCTCCATACTGCAATTCTACCAATTTCCCATAAGTATTCAACTACATCATTTGTATTTTCATTAAAGCCCCCTTCCATGGTAGCAATCCCTAAATTAGTGAGATACTTTACGATTCTTATGGTAGTTTTAGGGAGATCATTTCTTGCTGTATATCTTCCCATATTCCCCATAGAATTTACTACATTAGAAACCGACTGCTCCAATTTTTGATTTATCGCTAACTTTCCAATCCCATAGATGGTTCCTCCCATCCAAACTGTTTCTTCCAGTCCTCGTTGGGCATGCTTAGCTGCCTCTATAGCAATAATTCCAAGTGAATTAACCGCTACACTGGTTGCAAAATCAAGTTCATTTTGAGCAGCTCCTCTTCCAATTTCTCCAATTAGATCTGTCACTGCTATTCTTATATCAACCATTTCTCGATTTATTGCCAATCTACCAATGTTTTTAATGGAATTAACCGCTTCACCCACTACACTCTCAATTTTATTTTCCATGGCAGTTTTTCCAATTAGATATATTGTAATTATTACTTCCATTACCGAATCTTCGTCATCACGGCTTGCCGCTAACTTTCCAACCTTTTCTAAATGGGTAAATATGTGCTTTACTACTATCTGTTCTTCCCTTTCAAATTTTCCATTTTTCAAGGTGCTAATCATATAATTTTCCAGTACATTCAAACCATACCTCATTGTTCCATAATCGTATTTCATCATGGAACTGTGTATAATATCAATTACAGGTTGAACAGGATCACTTTCAGTGTCAATAACTGGCCGCATTATATCCGAGTAAATATAAGAATAGCTAATATCACTTGACTCAGTACCGATGATTTTTTCAGATTCCTGTACGCCAGATAAAATGTTTTCATTGGTTATTCTTTCGGCAAATCTATCTATTACAGTTGAAGACTTCATAATATCAATAGATCCTAAAAGATAAGGTATTAATGAACCAAGTGCAAAAATAGCCAGGAAATATGCGATCCATATTACAATATCAAAGTATAAAATGCTACTGAAATAAATAAAGTCTATAAAATACAGCACAGTTAACGCATAACCAATAGCAGCGATATAAGTTCCTACAACTATCCAGATTGCAGGGGATTTTTTAAATATATCTATAACCCGTGTAGAATAAGAAGAAGCTGTAAGTTGAAGGACGATCAAACTCAGTGTTATAACTAACGCAATAATAGTAGCTTCACCCTCAACAACCGCTGTTAAAGTAAATCTAACACTATCAATTGAAGTATACATAAATAAAGGAGAAAATATGTATAAAATTGTTGAAAACACCGCTACAAAAACAGCAAAAAGAGGAAAATAAACCTTCAGTCCTCTCGGTAAATCTGTCACTCGAAACATTTGGGCACCATTATATTATTTGATTTTGATATTTAAAATAATATTCGTGATTCAATGTTAATAACTATAAATGCTTTTTTTTCACGATATTGAGATAATTCTCATATTTATTGATGTTTAGGTTCCATATCTGGGAGAATTTCATAATTTATAACACAGTCTTTAAGCATTTCTAAAAATTAAATTCAAATTTTTATTTCCAGTTAGATACTTCTTTAATATATACGTGGCATAAAGCAATTCGAATCTAAAATTTATTTTGAGGGGATTTAATCCCTCAAGCCCAATTCAGTTACCTTCTTTTCAGCATCTGCCCTGTCAGGAATAAGGTAATATATTCCATTAACACGCTGGCTTTTACCTGTAATTATCTCCACGGGAGCATTATTTATATCAAAGTCCATAAGAAGTTGCCCAAGTCTGACTGAGTCATAAATAGGGACATTCGTGTGTGTATTTTCACTCAACTGGTTTAAAATAGAAGGCAACTTAGGTAAGTTAGAAGGTTCTAAAGATTCCCTGATAATTTCTGCAATAACTTTCTGATGTCTTTGCACTCTTCCAATATCCCCTTTACTGTCCTGTCTAAAACGTACGTAAAGTAGTGTTTGATCGCCGTCCAATTTTTTTATGCCAGGCTGTCCTAATTCAGGCCTATAAGCAGCAATTTGTGGCTCAACATTAACATTAATTCCACCTAAAGTATCTACAATACTTTTGAACTCTTCAAAGTCTATAACGACGTAATAATCTATATGTATATTTAAGAAATTTTCTATAGTCGTAACTGTTAAGTTAATTCCGCCATCACCATATGCAGCATTAATTTTATCCATACCATGTCCCGGTATGTCTACTTTACTATCTCGAGGAATGGAAAGGAGAGAAACTTTTTTTGTGTTCTTATCAATAGAAAGAATAGTTATAGAATCAGTATTACCTGAATAAATTGAATTTTGAGCGTCTCTACCTAATAACAGTATATTTATTTTACCACCGGTTTGTTGATCAGTAATTACAAATTCAACTATTGCACCTACTGTAATCGGAATTAATATCAAGATTATAATTATAAGAGCTTTTTGCCACCTTTTCATTTGTACTTCCCCAGATTGTTATTTAAAATTTCATTGATTTGTAGTTTCAAACAATTTTATATTCAATTTTTGCAAAGACTTCAAATTATTTTTACTGTTTAAATAATTTTAGTAACACTATTTTTAATTTTTTGTAAAAATAATGAATCATTTTCTACATTTTAAATAATCACCATAATTATTAATGTTTACAAGTTCTAGATCATCCTTTGGAGGAACTCCATAAAAGATAACACCTTCTTTAAGCATTTTTCTTAAAATTGGATTCAAATTATCTTTATTTACACTTAGATACTTCTTTAAAATATCAACATGACATACAAAAGGCATTCCAAGACCTTCCGCAGTGTTTAAATATCCTGCTTTACCCCTTGCAAGAATAGAAACTGTATTTTTTGGTTCTTGACTATTAAATAATCCCTGTATAATATTTTTAAAAGTTTCAGAAGAGATAGTAGGTTGATCCGCTGCAACACAGAGGCAAAACTCACCTTTAACTTTTTTAACTCCATTTAAAAGAGATTCAGATAATTCAACATCAATTTCTGGATTTATGGTGATTCTAACTCTTTCATCATCTAATTCATCCAATACAGATATTATTTCATCGCTGAAATGCCCTAAAACAACCATACATTCATCGACACCTGCATTTAAAGTGTTTTGAAGTGTTTGTAATATTACAGGATTTCCACAGAAGTTAAGGAGAAGTTTATGTCTAATTTCTATTCCGCGAGATTTTAAATCATCCCTCATCCTTCTATTTTTACCCGCCGCAGTTATAATTGCTGATACCATTAAAATCACATGCATTAACTCTTTACAATACAATTGCCAATTTAAATTTAATAAAATGAAATGGATATTTAATTATCCAGTTAAGCATTCGGAATAAGTTCAATAACTTTACAATGTATAGTCATACCAGTTCCGGCGCCTTCAGTCCACATTACTATTTTTACAGGATAATCTTTAGTATTTGTTACAGTTACATCAACTGCAGGGTTATATCCAAATTTAACTGCATATTCACCCCATGAAAGACCGACTGGAAGTCCAAATCCTGCTTGAGATACTGCTGCCCTTAATGTTCTTGCAGCAGGACAGACTCCATGAGATGCCCAACCTCCAGGAGCATGTGGGTCAGTAACCTTTGCAAATCCTACCGTTTCCTTTCCTGATGAAGTGGCATGAGGCGGAATTATAGTCCCATTCCACGCCTTCACAAATTCTCGTGCATTAATTTCTCTGTTTTCGTTGTTATATTCTGCATAGAATCCAAGCGTATCGGCTCCAGTCCCAATGACTTTTTCAGTTACAGATCCTCCATAAACCTGTACTGGCCTTCCTGAGGGATAGTTTCCCATATAATCCAGCACATCAGCCCCAAAGAGGGATTGGATGTTTTCGGGTGTAACTAAATTTCTTCCATCGTTGAATTTTGCAATTGCATAATCTAAAGTTATATGATCACCGGTATCAGCACCATTGTACCATTTTTTAATGCTGTTTACACTTACATAGTTATGAGGTATTGTATCATTATTGATCTGATTATAAGGAACTACTTTTATGATATTTTTCCCTTCAGTTATCTGCAAACCATCTTTTGTTTTAATTCCAAATGTGTAGGGAGTTTTATATCCATAAACAAAATTACCAGGTGGAATTACAGTTAATTTATTATCTGCAACTGCTAAAACTCCTGGACCATTGAAACCCTGTGCAGTCCCTTCTTTTGATATACCACTACCTGTAATTTGATCAGTCGGAGTTTTAACTGTGCCTGTAATTACAGCATCTATAATATCTAAAAATTCCAGGTTATTAATATAATATACTATATATTCAGGATGGTAAAGTAGAGGAACCTTTCTAATTTTGCTGTCATCTGTAACCGTGGCCCCTGCTAAAACTGTATCCCCTATACTCAAAGAGGTAATTTCTGTTGGACCCTGCGGCGAATAAAAATTTCCTACAACATTTCCCAAAGGATACATGGCCAATGCTAATAAAATAAGTATGCTTATGCTAATTTTTGAATCTCTCAAGTATTTCTGCAGAATATTTAACTCCCCCTTCCCCTATTATGAGGATAATATCCTCTTTTTCAGCCTCTGTTATTGCTAAATTTAAGCTCTCTTCCACCTGTAATTTACTTGCACCTAATGTCCCTATTTTAGAGCCCTTTTTACTAGATTCAGTTAATATTACATGGTTATTAACATTAACCTCTAATGAAGCTTTTCTACTGGCATTTGATGCTACTACTATAACATCTACATCTTTTAATATTTTTGCTATTTCCATATCTCCATTAATTCCACTTTCAGAAGATACAGTATTTACAATGATTAATCTCGAAGATTCTGGTTTTTCTCGGATTAATGTCTGGATTATTGCTTTAACACCTGCAGGATTATGTGCGTAATCTATTATTATTTTTTTTCCAATGTCAATTTTCTGAAATCTACCTTTTACGCCTTCAAAAGTTTCAATACCATTTACAATATCATCAAAATCAATATTAAGCGCCAAAGCGCCAGTTGCTGCAGCAAGTGCATTATAAACATTGTGAATACCTGCCTGTTTAAGTTTTATTTCTGCTGTATTCGATCCTATAACTAATTTAAAAGAGTTATCATTTACATCAGAAGCTTTAACATCCAGATATGGATGTTTAAATCCGCAAGGACATCTATAAACCCCTAAATGACCTAAATAATGTATAGAATACTCAAGTTCTTTTCCACATACGGGACAGTTTCTTACCTCAGGATAAGCCTCTATTTCAAAATTCACATCTTCAATTCCGTAAAATAAGGTTTTATGAGAATTATCAGTACTAAAACCAGTCACTACAGGGTCATCAGCATTTAAAACTAAACAATTAGCTATTTCTACAATTTCTCTTTTACAGTTTACATAATCCAAGAAACTGTGGGATCCACTTAAATGATCCTTAGAAATGTTAGTTATAATCCCTATATCAACCTTCGATTTTACTGCACAGCTTTTAATTTCATTAGGATTTCCATGTGTGCCTATTTCTAAAACAGCTATATCCCCATTAAGTCTCGCCTGAAAAGAAGGTATTAATTCCGTATTTCCCTGCATTTGCAGTTTATGTTCGGGGGTTTTGCATCCGCTAAGATTTAATATATTTTTAAGCATCCATGTTGTGGTGGTTTTTCCGTTGGTACCGGTTATTCCAACCACAGGTTTATCTACTTTACAAATATTCAAAACTTCATCCACACTTATTATATCCACATCTGTAACTCGTTTTATTTTTCCAATTAATTTGCTGTTTTTAAGTAAGCTCGGAGCAACTACAATCTTATCTGCATTTTTCAGGATGTTTTCATCATGCTCTCCAAGATTAAGTTTTATTCCTTCTTCTTTAAGAACATCAACCTGCGGACTATCTGTTGAAAGATCAGATACTGTAACATCAGCACCGTTATCCTTTAAAACCCTTGCCATTAAACTTCCCACAGTTCCGCAGCCACCGATAACCACTACTTTGAATTCTTGTTTTTTCATAAAAATAGATCCATTTATCTGGTTCACTGAAATTCAAGTCTTGTTTTTATACTCTTTAATACCGTTATATATCTCAGATTTTACATTTTCATAGGCATTAACGACACCTGGACCTATGTGGATTATCGTATCCCCTTCCTTTGCGATTTCCAATGCTTTAGATATTGAATCTGAGATATTAGTTGTTTTGTATGTTTCTATACCGTCAGCTCCGTCCACTACTGTTTCTGCTGCATCAAGGTCTACTACTTCCGTAGTTTCATTTTTTGCGCTTGCAATAACTACATCCGCATATTTTCCAAGTACACTACCCATTTTAAATTTATCACGTACCGTAAGTGTATCCGGATTATCCACAGATATTATAAGCTTTCCCTCAAGGGTTAAACCATCTAAGAGACGCTCTGCCGCCTCGGGATTGTGAGCAGCATCCATAAATATATTTGTGCCGTTAACTATGTCGATTTTTTCAAACCTTCCAGCTACTCCTGAAAAGCTCTCTAATTTATCTTTGATATAATCTAAATCAAAATCTAAAATCATGTCCACAGCAAATGCTGCCATTGCATTTTCTATATTACATGCACCGGGCGATTTAAGTTTTATTCGCATATTACATGGATCTCTATACTTCCTTTCAAAATTACCGCAACTGCAATACACTTTACCACAGTTTTTACAAACCGCAGTAGGAATAGTTCCAGTTTTAATTGTAAATTCTGAACCATAGAGGCCCTTAAGCTCAACATCCTCTGCTAAGATATCAAAGTCTATATTATTTTTATGGTGATAAGTTCTACCTTCACATACTACTGTCCTGGGCTCATTAAATCCATAATATATGACTTCTTTATCAAATTTAGGTGCCAATATGCTTATTATGGGATCATCACCATTTGCAATTAAAATTCCGTTTTTATGGAGTAGATCTTTTATAGCTACATTTCTTTCAACGTATTCTTCATAAGTATTGAATTCATCCATATGGTCTGGGGTAAGATTAGTTAGAACCCCTGCACAAATTTCAAGTCCGTCTAACATCCTTATAGTACCATGAGGAAGTTCAAAAACTGCAAAATCTTTATTTCCAGTTCCATTTTCAACTATAAAATCAACTAATCCTTCAATAACAAGCGAATTCTGCAGGGATGAGAAAAGTAATGTTTCATATCTATCAGACAATGTATAGTTTGTCATGTTGGTGGTTGTGGTTTTACCATCTGTTCCAGCAATACCAATCATAGGGATCTTTATAAGAGAATTTATCATCTTTCCAATATCCCTTGTACCAATTTCCATGATCTCGTAGTTTTCTTCACACTCATTAATAAATTGTCGAATCTCAGAATTTTTAGGAACGCTTGGAGAAACAAAAACAACATCTGCCCACATTGCATGTTCATTTACATGGGCTCCAAGTTCTACAGTTATTCCTTTTTCTTTCAGCTCTTCAATTCTTTTTCTGGCTTTTCGTGGTAACTGGTCAAATTCTTTAATGTCCGAAATAATAACCTCATTGCCGAGGTAGTTTAAAAGATGCGCTGCAGGTCTTCCTGCATTTCCTGCGCCTATTATCAGTACTTTTTTGCCCCTAATCACTGTATCATCCTTTGTTAATCTCCGTAGTGTTTCCTGTATTTCTATAAGTTTAGTTTGGCCATTTCCACCTATAAATATA
>JAEZKE010000124.1 GCA_023436175.1 Methanobacteriota archaeon | reverse complement strand
ATAACTATTTTTATCATGTGTCGGGGTGGCCCAGCCTGGTACGGCGTGGGACTGCTAATCCCATGATCCTTAGGATCACGCGGGTTCAAATCCCGTCCCCGACGCTCACATTCAACCGCTCAAAAATCTACAATTTTTGACAGCTTTTTCACTGTGGTAAAAAGAAATCTATTTTTATAACATTTTTCTTAAAAAAATAAATTTTATATAATTCTTTTAATATTTAAAAAATAATTGAAATTTTTTTATTACTCAAATAAAATCAATATTAATGGTTAATTTATTATGAATCCTGATCTAAAACCATTTGAACAAACTCAACAGGCATGGAAGATCTTTCACTTATTTCTTCTATAGAAAATCCTTGAGCAGCAAATCTTTTAACTACAAATTCTAAAGGTTCTCCGACTTCAATTATATAATTATCAGGGTCATAAAACCTCATTACCCTCTGTCCCCAAGGCTGTTCCCTGATTTTATGCACAAATTTCACATTCAATGACTCTAATTTTGATTTTAACTCTTCAATTTCGCCTAATTCAAAATAAAGTTCCATAAAATCTTTTGAAGAACCCATTTGTAAAGGTTTACCTGTTAAATTCTGGAAGTGTTTCATGTCATGAATAGCAAAGCCACCTTCAAAAGCTACGTTTTCACCCAAGTCTATCTCTATTTTCTGTTTTAAAACATTTTCATAAAATTCTTTTGATTTTTCAATGTCTTTAACTGTAATAAGCGGGCAAACATATCTGATTTCCATTTTATTTCCTCCTTGCACCATTATTATTTATCCATATCTTTAAAAATATGTTAAACAACATCAATCAATTAATATTTAAATATTACACCCTAAATATTATATTAATTTAAATAGGGGGTAACATCTGTGGAAATGATTTATATTTTCTTGATGGTGACATTAATTGGCTCTGTTTTACATTTATTTTTAAGTAAAACAAGAACAAAAAATAGAATATTTGAAGTATTTTTGCTATGGTTTTTAGTTGTAATGGTTGGAATTGGCTCAATATGGGCATTTATGGGGCATGTATTTTTTGCAGATATGGTTGCAGTAGCCATAGGATGGCCTGCTGGAAGTCCATTCCAGTTTGAAGTCGGAATTGCAAATTTATCCTACGGAATTTTAGGTCTTCTATGCTGGAAGTTCAGGGATAATTTCTGGACAGCTACAGTAATTGCGATATCTACATTTTATCTGGGAGATGCCTACGGGCACATTGCCAATATAATGCAAACAGGAAATATGGCAGCAGGGAACGCTGGCTATGCATTATATGCAGATATTTTAGTACCTATCGTGTTGATATGTCTTTTAATTGCATATAAAGCTACTTTTAAAAAGCAAAATGAAACATTTGAACCAGAAGATTCCAGTTTACCAAAAAGCGCTTAAGAATGTAAAAAATAATTAATTATTTATACTTTTAAAAAGCATTTGACTCCATTAACTTGTCATCTATATACATTTGATATATCTTTGACATATTCTATCTTCCTAAAACTCAAACCACATTCGCGAAGTTGATCTGTGGTTACAGTATTTAACAGTTTGAAAGTTGAATATGCATAATAAACATAGTTCTCTATGTTTAAAGTGCTGCCAACTTTTTTGTTCTAAACTATGTACCATCTTAAAAGAAATTTGGCGTTGAAACCTTTAGTCCATCCACTTTGTAACTTCACTTACTGCAGGCCTTGAAGTTTTGGGGGGCATTTCTTTAGGATAACCAACAGCACATCCATTAAGACCCCATTCCCCAGGATTAATTCCTAAAATTTCGCAGAAATCTTTGTCTTCTTCCATTTGAGTTGTAGCAGATACAATATGGAATCCAAGATTTAATGATGTTGCCTTAAGCCACATATTTTGAAGACAATGTGCAAGTGACTGCTGTTCAACTGGAGGAAAGCCCTTTTTCTCAGCTATAACAATATAATAAGGGGCTGTTCCTATTCCAAGAACACCTTTATCAGCGAACAATTCTAATCTTTTAGAAAAAGACTTTCCTTTTTCTTTTAAATAAGGATTATTTTCCATCTGAGCTTTTAGTTGTTCAGACATGAGTTTTACTTTGTTTTTTGTAATTTCTGCAAGTTCTCTCATTTTTTTGCTGTTTTTAGAGATAACTATGAATTTTCTAAAGTATTCTTCTTCACCAACAGCCTGGGCAGCGTAAGGCGCAAATAAACCTGCCTTAATTATATTTTCAATAAGTTCTTTAGGAGGCATTTCATCTTTAAAAAATCGAATAGATCTTCTTGTTTCGATGATACTGTCAAAAGTAGCTATACATTCTTCATTTATTTTTAAATCACTCATTTTATCATTCTCCATGGTTTAACTCTAAAATATGTACTAAATTTTTTATAAAATATTCATCATAAGTTTTATTTTCAAAAAACTTCTCGTCAACAGCCCGGACAATATTTAATGCTTTTTCAAACCTTTGAATACCTTCTTCAGTGAGTGATACGCACTTTGCCCTTGTATCAGCCTCAAACTCCTCTCTTAAAATAAGACCCTTTTTTTCAAGAGTTCTTATAACTTTAGAAGTCATCATAATATTTGTGCCCGCATATTTAGCTAATCGCACCTGAGTTATTGGTTTTTCAAACCTTTCAAGCCAGGCTATTCCAGCCAGCAAAGCAAATTGTACATGTGTCAGGTCCAGGTCTTTTAAAGCGGAGTTCATTTTTCGCTGCCATAAATTTGTAATCTGCCATAAAAGGAATCCTGCACTTTCTTCTGGCTTTTCATACCAGA
>JAEZKE010000097.1 GCA_023436175.1 Methanobacteriota archaeon | reverse complement strand
TTTAGTGAAGAACATTACAGTATGAATGAACTTGACGAAGTAGCTGCAACATGAGAGACGACCCAAAAAGGTCGTCTTTGACGTTTAACGGGGAATGTCGAATGGAGTCGAAATTTAAAAGATAAATAGGCATGGACACCAAGAAATGGCTAAGATTATGGCCGTTTTCTTATATTAAAAGATACGGAGGTAAACAAAATGACAGGGATTGAAACGGCTTTTGGATTGGCATTTCTTTGAAGAAGCGAAAAATAAAGCATACTCATTTTGCCTAAAACATCATCAAAAATTATTGATTATAAAAAAGGGGGATTTGTTATGGATTTTATTGATGAAATCAAACAATTTTCTGTAAAAGTTCAAGAACTTCAAGACAAAGTTCAGACTGAAGAAGCAACAAAGATGTCACTCATTATGCCTTTTATTCAGTTGCTGGGTTATGATGTTTTTAACCCGCATGAAGTTGTGCCCGAATTTACGGCAGATATAGGTACAAAAAAAGGTGAAAAAGTTGATTATGCTATTTTTATCGATGGTAAACCTTCTATTTTAATTGAGGCTAAGCAAGCCAACGATCCTCTTAAAACCCATGATGGTCAACTGTATAGATATTTCTCTGTAACAGAATCAAAATTCGCCATTTTAACTAATGGAATCGTTTATAAGTTTTATTCTGATATTCAAGAACCAAACAAAATGGATGAAGCTCCATTTTTAGAAATTAACCTCCTAGATATCAAAGAGCCTTTAGTGGCTGAACTTAAGAAGTTCAAAAAGGAATCTTATAATGCAGAGGAGCTATTTACTGCCGCTACTACTTTAAAATATACAAATAAAATTAAATCGATATTTGACGAAGAACTCAAAGAACCTAAAGATGAATTTGTACGGTACTTTATCCGTGAGATATATTCCGGTAATGCAACAAAAAATGTTATCGATAAATTTAAGCCCATAGTTAAAAAAGCATTGAATCAGCATATAAGCGACTTAATGAACGAAAAAATTAAAACTGCCTTAGAAAATTCTGAAACCGAGTCGGAAGCTGCCCCTGTTCTTGAAGAAGAACAAGAAGATGAAAGAAAGATTGTAACAACAGCATTGGAATTGGAAGCATTCTTCTTAGTTAAGTCTATTTGTCGGGAAATTGTTGACTCGAAACGAATTACATATAAAGATACTCTCTCCTACTTCAATGTCCTTTTTGAAAACAACTCTTGGAAATGGATCTGTCGTTTATACCTTGATGGCAAAAAGAAATACTTAACAATTCCTAAAGATGATACGGAAGTAAAATATGCGCTTGAAAGTTTAGATGATATTTATAAGCATAAAGATGAAATATTGACTATTGTTCAAAGGTATATAGGTCAATAAAAAAGTTTGGACACCAAGAAACGGCTAAAATGTAGGCCGTTTTCTTTTTAAAAACTCAGTTCTTAGTAAGACGTTTTTAATTGAAATTTTAAAAGGCTTAAAATAACTAGGTCCCATAAGGAGGGAATTCTGATGATTGACCCCGAAATTGGTTTTACTTCCGATGTAATCAAAGATCCAAAAAGATTTGTTGGTAGAACAGAGCTGATACAAAATTGTATTAGGGCCATTAATTCTCGACTTGGTATAATTGCAATTTATGGGAAACGCGGAGTTGGAAAATCATCTCTTTTAAGGCAAATACAGCAAATGGCTTTGGGTGATTACAAACTTGCCAAACTTGCTGGACTTAACCATTTAATCCCTAATAAACCTCGAACTTATTTAACGGTATATTATCAATGTGATTCGTTAATAAAAAATGGCATAGACCTAATCACCCGTCTATGTAATGACCAAAATCATGAAGATGGGCTCTTACGTCTAGTTCCTAATGATGGAAAAGAATTAATTGAATTCACTCGAACAGACGAAACAGATTTAGGAGCAGATTTAAAAGTAATTAATTGGGGTACCAAAGGAACAAATAATTCAAAATATGCTCGTGTTGTACCAGATGATATTATACAGACCTTTCGTAACTACATAGATTCTATTCTTGTTCATCAAGTAAAAAAGCGTATGGGAAGAGACGGGCTTTTAATTTTATTAGATGAATTTGATGTTATTGAAGATAAATCTAGCATTGGATCATTAATTAAATCTCTAAGTAGTGAAAATGTTAAATTTGGCATTTGTGGAATAGCTAATGACATAAATGATTTAGTTGCTGATCATGCATCTATTGAGCGCCTATTAGAGGAAGGTTCAATAAATGTTCGAAAAATGCCTTTTGACGAGTCAATACAAGTTATTTATACAGCACAAAAACTATTTAAGGGTAATTTGTCTTTTGAACATTCTGTTGCCGAAAATATTGCTTCCATCTCCGAAGGGTACCCATATTTAATTCAACTTATAGGTAAAGCCTGCGTCAATGCAGTTAACAAATCCGCTCAAACAAGTATAACTATGGGTACACTTGATGAAGTTCTTCAAGAAATTAAAAATGGAGATGCTTTTCCAACATTGGAAACTGCTTATCAAAGGGCAATTGGAGATTCAGAAGATAGACGTGTATTATTACATCTTTTAGCTGAACAACCCGAACAAAATACTTTATTTAATGATGAAGTTGGACGAGTCGTATTAAAAAATATTAGAGCAGATGCTAGAGATCTAGAACTTAATTATATTGATCAACTTTTGCCAAGGCTTATAGACAAACGATATGGTCCGGTATTAGTAAGGGTTGAAGAAAAACCTGGCCTCTATGAGTTTACAAACCCGATATTTAGGATCTATGTGAAATTGAGAAAATTGTGACTTAAATGTGGGGAAAAAGTTATGTTATGCATAATTTAAAACTAGATGATATCCATGCTAGTTATGTGGCATACCACATAAAACCGACTAACATTGTGTCTGCAGAAAAATATTTTTGGGGGTATAAAATTGGAAGGATATGATCAAGCACAGATATGTGTAAATGGACATATTATCAATGATACTTTTTTAAATCATCCAGAACATAATGCAAAGTTTTGTACACGATGTGGAGAGCCAACAATTACGAATTGTCCAAGTTGTAAAATTGAAATTCAAGGAGATTACTATAGTGAAAGCATTGGTTATTACAATAGCTTTACACTTCCTTTGTTTTGTCATGAGTGCGGAAAACCATATCCCTGGACAGAAAAAAAAATTAAGGCCGCACAAGAATTAGCTCAAGAACTTGATATTTCAAGTGAAGAAAAGTTCATATTAACAGAAACCATTCCAGAGATAGTAAGTGATTCCCCAAAAACCATAGTAGCAGCAACCAAATTTAAAAAAATCATTTCAAAGGTTGGTACGCAATTTAGAAGTGCTTTTAGAGATATTTTAGTTGATTTAGTTAGCGAAACTGCTAAAAAAATGATATGGCCTTGAAAAAAATAAAAGCGATTGTCCTAAATGGATAACCATCAAATTGGGTTGCGCATAGCCGATAACACAGGGTTTTGCTTCGGGCGTGGATTCAATCCCATCTCCCCTACCCTACCTATGGACTGGAAGTTGAAAAAGTTATGGACTTTGCGATATGGCAATTACAGAACATATAGTAAAAAGCAGTCCGGTATCGTGAAGGCATGGAAGACCTTACAAATTGGAGGAAAAATGAAAAGAGCCAAATTTATTATAATAACAGTCTGCATCCTTATTGGAACATTGTGTTTATGTTGTAAAGGTAATATAACAATGGTACACGCGGACAATACTGCTAATGATTTAAAGGTAGCTAAGAACCTTGATGATAAAGACTATTTTTCAGTACATATAAAGAATATAACAATTTATATCGGTACTTACGAAAAGGATATTAATTTAATTAACCTAATCGGTACGCCATTATCCGAGAAAACTACTGAAATAAAAAAATATGGTATTTATTCCATCAAACAAGTTTCATTCGAAGGTATTATGTTTGATTTTGTCCAGCTAGATAAAGATAAACCATATTTTGTTGATTCAATAACCATTCAAAGTTCAAATTTTCCAACAGGCAAAGAAATAAAAATAGGTGATAACATTAATAAAGCAAAAGATATTTACCCTTTTCTTCCAATGAAAAAAGGCTCTCTGGATACATATTCTTATAGCTATCCACAGAATACTATAGAGTTTGCAACAAAGGATGAGAAAATAATAAGAATAAAAGTTTATGAAGATTGGCCATAATTTTCAGTTTAGGACTGCTTAATCCGATAATATAAGGTTTCCGCTTTGGGCATAGTATCAAACTTATCTCCCCTACCCTACCTATGGACTGGAAGTGGAAGAATGTTAGCTAGTTACGTGTCATAACAGGTTGCCGGGTCGTTCTTATTAGAGTCACCCTAAAATCAAAGACTTAATGAACTATAAAATAAATTAAGAGGCGGTTTAAAAATGAGAAAAGGAATAAAAATATTGGTTTTTGTGGTTGTTTGTATACTTCTGCTGCAACATTTCAATCTATTAGCAAAAACCAATAATACAAGCAACAACTTGGTTATGAAGTATCAAAGGTATGTTAAAAAGTTATCTGTAAGGGACATTAACTCAATAAAACTTGCACTTAATGAATCTAAAAAGTATATGACCAAAAACAAACGCCAAAATGATGGTATATTTAGAACATTTTATAGTTTTTTTGAAAATGTTCAATATAATATTTCCGAGGATTTTAATAAAGGTAAGTTAAAATTAGAAGAAAAAGATTTAAATAAATATGGTATTAGAATTGGCTTTTCAGAATCGGGAGATTTTTTGGACGAAAAACCTGATTTTATTTATACTAATTTTGCTAATGTGGTATCTGCTGGTTTAAAGAGATATTTAGAAATCTTGAATAAAGAAATGAAACAAACTAGAACGTATGTAATTGAGGATATGGGTTTATCAATTAGCTGGAATGAGTTAGCGGATCGAATTATTGCTTGGGAACAATTTTCAAAAGATTTTTCGGATTATCCAGAAGCGAAAGATGCTAAATCTAAAAAGGATTTTTGCTTATATATTTATATTGCCTCATATTTAGATAATACCCCTTTATTCTTGAACGGCAAACTTACTGATGATACTAAAGCAAGTTATGAAAGGTTTGTAACCAAATATTCTAACTCATCTTCCTTTGACCTTATTCAGGGTTATTACCAAATTCTAAAAGAGAATGATTTTGTCCTAAATCAAAAAGCGATCGATTATTTAAAATCAAATAAAATCGATACCGAACAACTAGAAAACTATCTAAATAGAGAAGGAAATGGCGAATAATTAAAATCATTATCTTTGGAAAATTTATAAGTAAATCTTTAAAGCCAACCATCTAGCCATCCCTGGTTTAGATGGTGATCTAAGTCCATATCCACGGCATGTAACACCGTGTTCCCGCTACGAGTGTGATAATCAAAGATTTTGATTTGATGTCTCCCCTACCCTACCTATGGACTGAGAGTGGCATAGTTTATCGTGTATGTAAAAAATTGCTAGTTCTCCGCTTAAGTATTAACAGCAATTGAGAATAAAGGAGAATCTAATGTATCAATGGAGGGTAACAAAATACAATCCAATGTTTAGGGATGAAAGTGGAGCCTTTAAAAAGGATGAATGGACCTCGATTTCTGATATTGGAAGAACCTTTAATGGGGTAGTTTTAACGCTTAATAAATATTTGAAAGTAGAAGATCTATATGTTAAAACCATTTCAGAATTTATGGACTCCTTAAAAATATCAACTTTATCCGTAATAAACATAGAAAAGCCAGAAAAACCTAAGTTAAATCCTCATTTTAAAAGCATATATACTCCCGAAATGATAAAACTTTTCGATTTTACTAAAGAGGGTACGAAATTAGAAATAGGAGAATTGATGATGATTAGTCGCTTAGCTTTGCGGGAAAATTTGTGTTGCAAGTTATGGGGAAAATATAAAATGTTTGTTCATTTTGGGTACGATTATTATATGTACATAGGTAGTTCATCACAAAACCAAAGTGTAATCCAAAAAATCAAGGATAGTGGTTTATTTATTGAAGAGTTTATTTCTCCATATCGATAAAAATAACGACGATATGGTCACCAACTTTGGGCAGAAATCCAATCCTAACTCACCTCTCCTACCCATGGACTGGGAGTGGAAAAAAGTTATGTTGCAATGGGCCAATTAAGCGAAAATGCCATTATTATGAGGAGTATAGACTGATATGAAGTAAGTGAAAGGTGATAATATATATGTCTTGTGTTGCTGAATTTGGCATTATAGATGAATTTATTAAAGACAAAGATTACTCAGATTATGAACCGGAAAAATATCATTGTGTTGCTATTAATGATGATATTATAAGTGATTGGTGGGATAAACTCACATTGATAAAGACTTTTTTTCATTGTTACAATAGACCTTCATTTGCACTTGCAAGATGGGGCGTGACACTTATTCCTCCTGAGTCGTTAGAGGCATTTTACGAAATTGTATCAAGTGATAGGCGTTCGAAATCATCAAAAGAATTAATTGATTTAATAATATTATTACGAACAGCAATCTCGGAAAATAAATATGTCATTCATTACGGTGTATGAGCTTTGCTTTTCCCCCGATTTGCCAGACACTCAGTTAAGAGTATAAAATATAGACATTAAGGAGCTGAGTGAACTAGTGGTAAACCGGAAGATTTATACAAAAGAATTTAAAGAACAAGCTGTACAGTTAA
>JAEZKE010000052.1 GCA_023436175.1 Methanobacteriota archaeon | reverse complement strand
ACCAGGGTGCTGCAAGAGCAGCTCAGGGTGTATCCTCAACATTGTTATACTACAACGATATTATTGAATTCGCAACAGGATTACCTGGTGTGGACTTCGGTAGAGCTGAAGGTGTAGCAGTAGGATTTTCATTCTTCAGTCACTCCATCTACGGTGGAGGTGGACCTGGTATCTTTAACGGTAACCACATCGTTACAAGACACAGTAAAGGATTCGCTATACCTTGCGTAGCAGCTGCAATGGCACTTGATGCAGGTACACAGATGTTCTCCCCAGAAGCAACCTCCGGATTAATCAAAGACGTATACAGTCAAGTTGATGAATTCCGAGAACCACTCAAATATGTAGTGGAGGCAGCTGCCGACATAAAAGGCGATATTTAAGTAATCCACACTTGGGGGCATTAATTCAATGGATATTGAGATATTTCCACATAGATTGTTGAACGTAGATACTGCTGAAAGATTATTAAATGATCTGGATGGCATTAAAGGTATCAAAAGAATGCTTATACATGGACCAAGACTTCCTCCCGTAAGAGAAGGACACCCTGACCGCAGAACTATTGTTGTCGGTGGAGAAGAAATAAATGTACAAGTTAAACCCGGTAGAGTTCTCTTAGAACTTGAATCAGAAGATGTCATTGAAGATGTAAAAGAAGTTTGTGAAGAGCATTTGCCATTTGGATACAACATCCATGTAGGACACTTCATAAGAAAACAAAAAACAGTTACAGATCAGCTTAAATATGGAGAAAATCTGGATGAAATCCCTGATGAAATGGTGGGATTAACAGATCAAAACGCAAAACTCAGTGAAAGAGCCCAAATACTAAAAAGGAAAGAAAAAAAATGATTGGTAAAGGGACACACATCGTAGACTGTAGAGTAGCAATGGGAATGGGTGAAGGAGGAGGAATTGCCCAACGAGGAACATTTGCCCAAAGTGGCAGTGAGGTTTTAACAATTGCAATGTCTCCTGGAAGGAGACATATTACAAAACCAGTCTGTGAAATAACATTCGCATTACGGGAAGCTGATATAATGACAAGCACTCTCGTGTTGAACGCCGGAGCTGGTGTTCCGCATGATGCTCCAGCAGCTGGAGGGGGCAGTCTTTTTGGACTTACTCCAACTGAAATAGAGCAAATAAACATGCATAAGCTTATACTGGTACACCTTGGAGGTGTGAAACATCACATCGTGTACAAAGCTCGGCTAATCTTAAGACATGTAGAGAAACCTTGTGTAATCATATGTGAATATCCTGTTGACTTTGAAGACTTTGCAAAAATTGGTGTCAAAACCAAAGCTGTTATGCCTGAGGAGCCTAAAACAAAAGGCGAAATTGTGGATATAATAAGCGGTGTAATTAGAGGAGAAACCAGTCCCCAAGAAAAGTTGGATGAAATTATTAGAAAAGTTAGGTTAGCACTAGGAGGTGCATGATAATGGCAAAATATTATCCTGGAACAAGTAAGGTTGCCCAAAACAGAAGTAATTTCCAAGATCCAGAATATGAACTTGAAAAACTGAGGGAAGTTTCTGACGAAGATGTTGTAAGCATACTCGGACACAGAGCTCCTGGTGAGGAATATCCAAGCGCTCACCCACCACTTGAAGAAATGGATGAACCAGAAGACCCAATTAGGGAACTCGTCGAACCAATCGACGGTGCAAAAGCTGGTGACAGGGTAAGATACATCCAGTTCACCGACTCAATGTATTTTGCTCCTGCTCAGCCTTATCTCCGATCAAGAGCATACCTATGCAGATACAGAGGAGCAGATGCAGGTACTCTCTCAGGAAGACAAATTATAGAAACAAGAGAAAGAGACCTTGAAAAAGTTTCAAAAGAACTTCTTGAAACTGAATTCTTTGACCCTGCAAGATCAGGTATAAGAGGAAAATCCGTTCACGGTCACTCCTTAAGGTTAGACGAAGACGGTATGATGTTTGATATGCTCAGGAGACTAGTCTTAAACAAAGATACTGGAGAAGTAGAAGCTGTTAAAAACCAAATTGGTGATGAGCTCGACGAACCAGTAGCTTTAGGAGCCCCATTAGACGAAGATACCCTTAAAGATAAAACCACCATTTACAGAAAAGATGGTGAAGCATACAGAGACGACAAAGATGCAGTTGAAGTATGTCAAAGAATACACGTACTAAGATCCCAAGGTGGGTTCTATCCTGAATAATCAGGAGGGTGGTTAATATGGCTGATAAAAAATTTATGGACGCTTTAAAAAAGAAATTTGAAGAATCCCCAGAAGAAACAAAAACCCATTTCTACGACCTTGGTGGTTGGAAACAATCTGAAAGGAAAACCGAGTTTGTAAAAGCTGGTAAAGAAATAGCCGAAAAACGTGGAATTCCAATGTACAACCCAGATGTTGGTACACCACTCGGTCAAAGGGTACTTATGCCTTACCAGGTTTCAACTACCGACACATTTGTTGAAGGTGATGACTTACACTTTGTAAACAACGCTGCAATGCAGCAGTTCTGGGATGACATAAGAAGAACTGTTATTGTGGGTTTGAACACAGCACACAATGTTATTGAAAAAAGATTAGGTAAAGAAGTTACTCCTGAGACAATTACTACTTACCTAGAAACTGTAAACCACGCTATGCCTGGTGCTGCAGTTGTTCAAGAACACATGGTGGAAACAAACCCATCATTAGTGTACGACAGTTACGTGAAAATCTTCACTGGTAATGATGAAATAGCAGACGAAATCGACCCTGCATTTGTTATAGACATTAACAAAATGTTCCCTGAAGAACAAGCTGAAGTTTTAAAAGCTGAAGTAGGGGACGCAATGTGGCAGGTTGTAAGAATACCAACCATAGTCTCAAGAACTTGTGATGGTGGTACTACTTCAAGATGGTCTGCTATGCAAATTGGTATGTCTATGATTTCTGCATACAAACAAGCAGCAGGGGAAGCCGCAACTGGTGACTTCGCATACGCTGCAAAACACGCAGAAGTTGTACACATGGGTTCATATCTCCCTGTAAGAAGAGCAAGAGGAGAAAATGAACCTGGTGGAATTGCATTCGGTTTCTTAGCTGATATATGTCAGTCTTCAAGAGTAAACATGGATGACCCAGTACGGGTAACCCTTGATGTTGTTGCATCTGGTGCAATGCTCTACGACCAAATCTGGCTTGGTTCATACATGTCAGGTGGTGTAGGATTCACTCAGTACGCTACAGCAGCATACACAGATAATATTCTTGACGACTTCACATATTTCGGTAAAGAATACGTAGAAGACAAATATGGAATTACCGAAGCACCAAACACCATGGAAACTGTCCTTGATGTAGCTTCAGAAGTTACATTCTATGGATTAGAACAGTATGAAGAATATCCAGCACTTCTTGAAGACCAGTTCGGTGGATCACAGAGAGCAGCAGTTACTGCTGCAGCTGCAGGTTGTTCAACTGCATTTGCAACTGGAAATGCACAAACTGGTTTAAGTGGATGGTACTTATCCATGTACTTACACAAAGAACAACACTCCAGACTTGGATTCTATGGATACGACCTTCAAGATCAGTGTGGAGCTGCAAATACATTTGCTATCAGGGGAGACGAAGGATTACCTCTTGAAGCAAGAGGAGCAAACTATCCTAACTACGCTATGAACGTAGGTCACCAGGGAGAATACGCAGGTATATCCCAGGCAGCACACGCTGCAAGGAAAGATGCATTTGTATTCAACCCACTGGTAAAAATTGCATTTGCAGACGATAACTTAGCATTTGACTTCGCTAACGTGCGTGCTGAGTTTGCAAAAGGTGCATTACGGGAATTCGAACCAGCAGGAGAAAGAGCTCTTATCTCTCCAGCTAAATAAATAGGTGTAACGCAAACACCTATTTTTTTATTTTACTCAAAAACGAGGAGGAAAAAAACATGGTAGACCCTATGATAACAGGATTAGGTGTTGTTGCTCTTATGGGAGCTGCTGCTACTATTGCAGGAGCTGCTGAGGACCTTGAATCGGATATCGGTTCCATGAGTAACCCAAACTCTCAGGTTCAACTGGCCCCACAGATGGGTAACGTTCACAGATTGTTTAACAAGGCTGTATCAGGCGAACCAGTACTTTGGGGTACAATGGTTGGTATCGCAGGTTCATTAGCATATGTTCTCATGGCAACAATACACCTACCAGTCATAATGGCGATAGCTGCAGGTGCAGCAACAACTGCTTTGGTTCACGCAGTATATTCTACAACATCGTACTTAGGAAGGATTGTTGGTCAATCCCAATTCAATCAGCCTGTGTACCTTGATGTAATAACATCACACTTAGGACCAATAGCAGGACACGGATTTATTGTAACATTTTTAATAGTAGGATTATCATACTTAATGACCTTACCAATTCAAGGATTAGGACACCCATTCCCATTACCACTACTTGCAGTGCTCTGGGGAATAACAATAGGTGCTATAGGTTCATCCACAGGGGATGTTCACTACGGTGCTGAAAGAGAATATCAGCAGTACCCATTTGGTGGAGGTATTCCAGTTGCTATTCACGGTGACGTAACCAGAAAATCAGAATTAGGTCCTAGAAATAGTATAGATGTAGTTTACTTCTGTTCAAAATATGGTGGACCTGTAACCGGATTTGCTTTCGGTCTCATAGTATTCTTAAGCTTCTGGATTACCATAGTCTTTGGAGTACTAGGTGGGGTAATTGCAGGTATTGTGATAATCTTGCTCTTGATAATCATTAACAACAGGGTAGAAGTATTTGCCAGAAGCAAGTACGGACCATACGAGAGAGATTAAGGAGGAATTATATGGATCCATTATTATTAATCGGCGCTGTAACCGCTGGTGGGCTCCTGATCGGTGGAGGTGTGCACTTCATACCTGTAGGTGGTGCTCCAGCAGCTATGGCAACAGCAACAGGTGTAGGAACCGGTACTGCTATGCTTGCAGCCGGTGGTGGTATGACTGGGCTCATAACAGCAGCTGCTATGACAGGTCAATCACTTCCACTTATCCTGGCAGCAGGTGCTATCGGTTCAGGTTTAATGCTCGGTATAACCATGCTTGCAGGTAACTTCATATACGTATGGGGTGTAGGATGTGTACCATCATCAGCAAAAGTAGATGTAGACCCAATAACCAAAATGGAACAAAGTAAATATGTAACACCAGGTACCGAAGGTCACGGAATACCTACCGTTTGTTTTGTAAGCGGAATTATAGGCGGACTTTTAGGTGGAATTGGTGGAGGATTAATTTATTACGCTCTTTACAATGCACTTACTGCAACCACAATTTATGCAGTACCTGCAGGATCAACATTTTCTTTAGCTGCCGCAACACTTGCAGGAATATTCGCTTTAGGAACATTCTTCATAAATGCGGTTGTAGCTTCCTATAATATAGGAGGTACTATAGAAGGATTCCACGATCCTAAATTCAAAAGACTCCCTAGAGGAGCATTAGCTTGTATAATTGTATCACTTGTGGTAGGAATTGTAGGGGCACTATTAGTTCAAGGCGGAGGTGCATTATAATGTCAGCAGCAGGCGGAGGACCCGCAGGTGCAGATGTATCAGCTTCAAAAACTATATCTCTTGGAGTTATAGGTGGCCTTGTAGGTATATACTTAGCACCGTTCCTTGGTCCAGTAGTTGGAGCACTTGTAGCATCACTCGGTGCAGTCGCAGCCATAATATGGGGTGCTGACGCTATAAGAAGAGTTGCAAGTTACGGTTTAGGTACTGGTGTACCTTCAATAGGATACATGTCACTTGCTATAGGTATCATAGGATCATTAGCTGGAATAGCAGGCGTAGCCCTGTTTGGATCAAGCTTAGCTCTTGCAGGCCCTGTTTTAGGATTTGTTATAGCTATGATAGTAGGTGCAATAGTTGCTTTAGTAGCTAGAAAAATAGTCAAAATGAAAATACCAGTTTTAGTACCATGTACAACTGAAATTGCAGGCGCATCTGCTTTGTCTGTAATTGGATTTTCAGTAGCTATAGCCGGAAGTTTATCAATGGCAGCAATACAGACTTCAGTTATTTCAACTGGATTTATAGCACTGCTCTTTATCTTGAACACAATGGCTATTCAGCATCCATTCAACGCATGTTTAGGACCAAATGAAAAACAGACAAGGACCCTTAAACTCGCTGCATCAACTGGTTTTATTTCCATGGCAGTAGTGGGCTTGATAGCATTACTAGCATCAGGTAACTCATGGGTTGCTATAGTTCCTATAATCGGTGCTTTAGCATGGTTGATATCAGTCAGAGCATTTATAAGTGCATCAACTGAAGACGCAGCATCAGTTGCATGGTCCGGTATGCCTAAAGAAGAGGAGCTCTAAGGAGGAATAAAGATGGCAGAAATTTTACCTTTAGTAAAAGTTGTTCCTGAAATGAACCTGACCCTTGACCCTTCTACAGGTAAATTAGGGGCCGCAGTAGGCGGTGCAGTAATAGTTTCCTTAGACACAGTAAACGAACAATTAGATGAATTAGAAATTGCAGTAGAAGATTTATATACATCCTTAGATCCAACAACTGTCTCTCCAGGATCATATCCTGGAAGGGAAGGAGCTTATCTGAGTGCAGGTAAACTAACCAACGTGGTCTACGGATTTATAATAGGGCTAATACTGCTTGTCGCTCTATTTGGAATTTAGGAGGTGTTTTAGTTGGCTGATAAGAAATCACCCGCAGAAGGATGGCCTGTGGTTAATGGGGATTACATAGTCGGTGACCCTGAAAGCCCTGTAGCAGCAACAACACTCGGATCACACAACGAAGACGTAGTTGCAGCGGCTGGAACTGCTCTTGCAGGACCATGTAAAACCGAAAACCTGGGAGTCGAAAAGATGGTTG
>JAEZKE010000016.1 GCA_023436175.1 Methanobacteriota archaeon | reverse complement strand
GAAGCACAGCCAGTTATGATATCTGAATAATTAAATAATTCTTCAGCTTCTTCTTTAGACATTTCAGTTACATGGGCTGCGAATATATAAATATTAATTCCTTTATTTTCTTTTTCAATCTCTCTAAGTTTTTTTGCATCTTCTGCAGATATAACAGAAACTGCTATTTTTTTGTGGCCCATTTCAATAGCTTTTAATACACCCTCAATCTGGTTAATTTCGGCAGTTTCAGGATTAAGGACATTTTCAGACCCAACTGTAACTATAATTTTTTCAATTGGTGATGTGCTTAAAAATGCTGATATTCTACCTGCCATACCCTGAGCCAATTCAGGGTCCTCAACAATGGTGGTTCCGCATCCTTCACTGACAATAACTGCACAATCAATTATACCTTCATCAAGAAGAGTTCCTAATGTTTCAGACACTCCAAAGGATAAAAAATCTTTCATACGTAATTTTCTCTCTGGAGTACACATTCCAAAATCAAGGATTCTAAATTCTATATTTTCTTTTATTGCATCATGAGTAAACTCTTTGATTCCTCTGTGTTTATCAAAAAGGGGACAGTAATTAATTTTAGGTTCTCCAACTTCCACTACTTTGCCGTCTCTTACTACAACCCTTGCTTTTCCAAGTGCTTCTATTACATGTTCATCCATTGTTATCCCTCATTTTTTAACTAGCTGATTTGTACTTTTATAAAGGCACAATATAATATTTTTTATATTTTCATAACTGGAAATTTCTTTTATAACACCTGTTAAAAATTTTCATATAATTATACTTCGTTATAGGCTCATATAACGAAGTTGATTTAGGTATAATTATAAAAAATATACCAAATTAATTATCTAACAAAAAAGATAAAAACTTTGAAAGTTAACGCTTTTTCTATCGCCCAGCCTATATGTCATATGTTATTTTTATCAATTTCTTCCAAATAAGCCAGTACTTATCTTATTTATAAAAAAAATTTAGTTTTCAATTAAAAATCATCAAATCAAATTAAAAAATATATCTGCACTCAAATCAACTAAATGGCGATAAAAAACCAGCTGGAAGTTATTTATAATTTTACTGGTTGCAAGTATCTTTGGTAGTAACTGTATTTCCTTACACTTTAACGATTCAGGGAAGTTTGCTTCAAAATTTACATGTACCTTTATATGTACTCTTAGTATCACAAACCATACAGAATACAATTCTGTTCGCCTTCGTTATTTTTATTGGCCTTTTACTCGCTAAAAAGGTTGGGGTCGGCCTTCCAGTACTTGAAGGATGGCTTGAAAGTAGAAAAGTGAAAAGTTATCTAAAATCTATACTCAGAATATCAATTGGGCTTGGAATATTAGCCAGAATTCTTATAATTGGGCTGGATTACCTGTTTTCCTTCGCAGGTGTAACAATCAATGTAACCCCTGCAGGGCAGATAAATCCTCCTGCATGGCAGGGATTCCTCGCATCTTATACAGCGGAATAAATGAAGAGATCCTGTTAAGATTATTCTTAATGAGCATACCTGTCTGGCTATTCTTTAAAATTAAAAAAAAACAGAAGAATGAAAACCAACAAAAGCTGGAATTTGGTCAGCTATTGTTTTATCTGCCGTTATATTTGGTATCGGCCATTTGCCAACCGTAATGGCCCTAACAACAATTACACCATTAGTAATTATCTGTACCATTGTTTAAATGGTGCTGGTGGAATTATATTTAGATGGCTTTACTGGAAGAAAGACCTGAAATCTGCTATGATATCTCATTTTTCTGCAGATATTATGCTGCACGTGATTCCTGCACTGTTAATTACCAGTACTATATAATCCCTATTATTTTTCTTTTTTTATTGGAATAGACGTTTTAATCCAGTGGTGCTGGAAAATAAGATAATTATAGAAGTTCATCCATTAAATCGATAGTATCTTTTCATATATATAAAATTAAGATAAAAAATGAGAAAAATAGAGATTTATGATATAACTAAAACTAAATTATAAAAGTTCATCTCTTAAATCAATGGTATCTTCGAGATCAGGCCCTGTTGAAATTATAGTTACAGGTACACCTGTTTCGCCTTCAATTTCTTCTATAAACTTTTTAACTTCTCCAGGAAGCTTGGAATAATCTGTCATATTTCCACATTGTGGGAAAAGTTTATCCACACATGTTAATGCAATTTGAGTTGCACCGTTTATCATACATGACTCTTTTGCAAGTTCCATGTCAAATAATCCTACTCTTCTTCTACGGCCAGTTACAGTACCATATTCTTCAATACCCATTTCTTCAGCTTTTTCCTGTGTTATTTCAGTTGCAAAAGGTCCTGCACCAACTCTTGTTATATAAGATTTAAAAACAGCTATCACTTCATCAATTCTGGTTGGTCCCACACCCACGTCAGCTGCAAATGTGCTTGCTGTTGTGTCTTTGCTTGTTACATATGGATATGTACCATAGTAAAGAGAAAGGCCGAATCCCTGAGATCCTTCAATGAAAACTTCGCTTCCATCGTCCAGTGCGTCGTTTACTTCCTGCGGAACATTTGTTAGGTAATCTTCAAGTTCTTCGAATTCTTCTGCAAGTTTTACGGTTCGCATAACTCTATCTGCGTTTGCAGGTCCACATCCAGTTCCAGTACTTCCTATTTTGTTTCTTAGATAATCAGAAGCCTGATCCTGTTCTTTATGTTTATTTTCTATAATTGCACATCTATGATCAATAAAAGTCCTGTCCCTGACATTATATTTATTTAAATATTCCATTTCATGCATGAAAACTTTAGGATCCACTAATACTCCAGCCCCAATGAGCATTCTTGCACCAGTATGCACAAATCCAGAAGGAGTTAATCTTAATCCATATTTTTCGCCGTGAATTTCAACAGAGTGGCCTGCATTTGGACCTACACCTGCTCTTGCTATAATGTCTGGTTTATCATTGTCACAAAGATAAGTGATACATTTACCTTTACCTTCATCTCCCCAGGCGCCACCAACTAATATACTACATGTCATATTTTAAT